>JADGRD010000564.1 GCA_017881285.1 Pseudomonadota bacterium
ACCGTGGTCGCGGCGAGGTAACTCGCGGCCGCATCCCGCCGGGCTCGCGGCAATGGTGGCCTGGACGGTGCGGCCCTCGGGGATCTGGAGGGTTTCCGCGCGCGCGGCGAGCTGGCCCGTGGTGAACGCGACGGCGAAGGTGAATAGGACGACGGAAAGCTTCATGACGAGGGGTCGGTGACCAGGCGTGAACGCGAGCGTCCAAAAGCCTTTGGAACACCGATTGCATACTGTATATCGAAAGTCCCGAGCGTTCGACGGATCTTCGCCGAGACGTTCGGCGCGGAAGTCACATGCGAATCGCTCATCTCTGCACATTCTGGCCCCTAACGACCGGGCTCTCCCACTACGCGGATGCCTTGATTCGCGGGATGCGCGCTTCTCGACCCGACCGTCACCTCGTGCTCGCGGAAATCGGCTCGGACGCCGTGGAGACTGAAGCCTACGAATGCGTTCCCTGCTACCGGCGGGAGGACGACTATGTGGATAGCATCGTGGCGGCCGCTCGCGAGAAACAGGTCGAGTTGCTCGTCGTACAATACGCCAACGATCTCTTCGGGGATGACAACCGTCTGCCCAGGCTGCTGGCCGCGCTACGGGCCTTGGGTATTCGGACCGTGGTGAACATGCACTCGGTGTACCCGGCGAGCTGGCGCACGGGATACAGACCCGGCCGGACCTCGGGGGCTCTCGACCGCGCCATCGGCGAGCACGCCTCGCTCATCACCGTGCACAGCGAGCGCATGCGAAACGATCTGGTTTCGCGTGGGTTGTCGGGTGAGCGCATCGTCGTCATTCCGCACGGCACGCCGACGATGCCGGCGCTCGATGCGGGGGAATGCCGGTCTCGACTGGACCTGCCCGCGAATGCCAAGATCGTGCTGTTCTTCGGGTTCATCTGGCCGGGCAAGGGTCTCGAGTTTCTCCTCAAGGTGTTTCGGGACGTGCAGCGCGAAGTGCCGGAGGCCTTCTTGCTGGTGGGCGGCCACACCCGTCGGCGCCTTTGGGGGAGCTACGTGGACTACTTGCGACTGCGCGCATGGTCCATGGGCTTCTCCTCGCACAGTCGCTTCTGGGGCGGCTACGTCCCCGAGGAGAACGTGGCGCAGGTGTATGCCGCGGCCGACGTGGTCGCCTTGCCGTATCGGCAGGAGTACAGCTCGGCGAGCGGGGTGGTCCATCAGACCGCGGCCATGGGCAAACTGATGCTTTGCTCCCGCATCGCCAAGTTCGACGAAGTCGAAACCGGCATCGACGCCGCGTTGACCGTGGCCCCGGACGATCGCGCCGGCTGGACCCACACCACGGTGCGTCTGCTGCGCGACGAGGAATGGGCTTCGGAGATGAGGAGCAAGATCCGGGGCTTCGCCGAGGCAACGAGCTGGGCCAACGTCGGCAAAATGCACCTCGACACGTACGCCAAGCTGCTAGAAAGGCACTAGGAACTAGCCATGCTCATTCGCGGGAAAGCCCCCTTGCGCGTCAGTTTCTCGGGCGGAGGCTCGGACGTCTCCCCGTACTGCGACGAGCACGGCGGCTGCGTGCTTTCGACGACCATCGGCATGTACGCCGTCGGCTCGCTCTCCGTGCGCGACGACAAGCACGTCAGGATCTTCTCCGTCGACTACGACGAGCTGGTGCACTACGAGCTGGGCCACGAGATCAACGAGGGCGACAAGCTCTCCTTCCTGCGTTCGGTCATCAAGCGGCTCAATCCACCGCGCGGTCTCGATCTTTATCTGCACACCGACGCGCCTCCGGGCACTGGCCTCGGCTCCTCGGGAACGATTTCGGCGCTCATCGTCGGGCTGATCAACCACGCCTTCAACCTCGCGCTGACCAAGTACGACATGGCCCGTATCGCCTACGAGGTCGAGCACGACGATCTGGGGCGCGCGGTCGGGCGGCAGGACCACTACGCGGCAGTGTTCGGTGGCATGAACTTCATGGAGTTCACCAAGAACAACACGGTGGTTCTGCCCCTGCGGGTCGACTCCTGGATTCTCGAGGAGCTGGGCTACCACCTGCAGATGTTCTACACGCGCAAGAAGCGCGACTCGAACGACATCGTGGCCTCGCAGGTGAAGTTCTACCAGGAGAAGCGCCAGGGCACGCTGGACGCGCTCGCCGAGATGAAGGAGCTGACGCGCGAGATGATGGCGTGCCTGCTGCAAGGCAAGCTGAAGCACTTCGGCGGACACCTGCACGAGGCGTGGCTGCAAAAGCAGCGCATGAACCCAGGCACCGTGAATTCCTACTTGAGCGAGATCTACGAGGTGGCTCGCAAGAACGGGGCGGTGGGGGGCAAGCTGCTCGGCGCGGGCGGCGGCGGCTTCTTCATTTTCTTCACGCCCTTCACCAAGAAGGGCAAGGTCGCCGAGGCGCTCACCAACCTCGGCGCGCAGCTCACCCCGCTGGTCTTCGACTTCGGCGGCATGCAGACCTGGCAGGTGGCCGAGGAAACCCTGGCCGAGGAAGCCGCTGGACTTTTCGACCGATGAGCACGCCGGTCTTGCCCGAACGGGCGCTGATTCTCGCCGGCGGACTGGGCACCCGGCTGGCCAGTCTGCTGCCCGACCGCCCCAAGGTCCTGGCGCCCATCGCGGGCCGGCCGTTTCTCGACATCCTGGTGGAGGAGCTGGCCGCGCGCGGGTTGCGCCGCCTCGTGCTCTTGCTCGGTAACCGGCACGCGCAAGTGATCGACCACGTCGAGGCCCGCCGTGGGCAGTGGCCCGCTGGGGTCGAGCTCGAGTTTTCGGTGGAGCCCGCCCCCCTGGGTACCGGCGGGGCGGTCAAGCTCGCCGAGCGCCTCTGCGACGGCAGGTTCTTCCTCCTCAACGGCGACACCTACTTCGCGCTCGACGTCGCGGCCCTGGTGCGCGCGCACGAGAGCTCGCGCGCCTTGCTGACCGTGGCCGCGGCCAAGGTCGCCGACGCGGATCGGTATGGACGTCTGGAAACCACCGCCAGCGGCTTTGTCACTCGCTTTCGCGAGAAGGACGTGGCGGCCGGCCCCGGGCTCATCAACGCCGGCGTCTATCTGGTCGAGCCGGCCCTGCTCGGGCACATCCCCGCGGGGCGAGCCGTGTCCTTGGAGGGCGAGGTTTTTCCGGCGCTGCTGGCGGGTGGCCAGGCCATCGCCGTGTCGCCCCAGACGGGTGCATTCTTCGACATCGGAACACCGGCAAGCTATCAGAGCTTTGCCGATTTCCTTGTGGCGCAAGCAACATCCTCGGGTAGGTGCGAGTCATGACGACCTTCGACAAGCTACTGGATGATTCCATCGCGGCCAGCATCCTGCTCAAGCAGAAGGTGTTGGAAACCCTGAAACCGCAGATCCGCGCCGCGGCCGCCATGCTGACGCAGGCCTATGCCAGCGGCAACCAGGCCATCTTCTTCGGCAACGGCGGCAGCGCGGCCGACGCGCAGCACCTGGCCGCGGAGCTGGAATGCCGGTTCGCCTTCGATCGGCCCCCGCTGCCGGCCCTGGCCCTGCACGCGCACACGTCGACGCTCACCGCGGTCTCGAACGATTACCAGTACGAGCAGGTCTTCGCGCGCCTGCTCATGGCGTACGCGCGGCCGGGGGACGTCGCCGTGGCCATCACCACCAGCGGCACCTCCAAGAACGTCGTCGCGGCGGCGCGTCT
>JADGRD010000565.1 GCA_017881285.1 Pseudomonadota bacterium
TCCTCGAGCGCTACGACGGCGAGACCCTGCGCTTTTTCATGTTGCGCACCCACTACCGCAGCCCGGTCAATTTCAGCGCGGCGAATCTCGACGATGTCAAGCGCTTCTACGCCGAGCATTTCACCCGCGATCGACTCATCCTCGGAGTGGCCGGCGGCTATCCCGAGAACTTTCCCGCCGCCTATGCCGCCCGCTTCGCGGCCCTGCCCGCCGCGGGCAAGCCGCGCGCCCAACTCGCCCCGCCGCCCCAGCGCAAGGGCCTGCGCTTCCTCATGGTCGAAAAGCCTTCCCTCGGCAATGCCATTTCCATCGGCCACCCCATCGACGTCACCCGGCAGGACGAGGATTTCTACCCGCTCTTCGTCGCGGCCTCCTACCTCGGCGAGCACCGCACCTTCACCGGCGTGCTCATGCTCAACATGCGGCAGAAGCGCGGGCTCAACTACGGTGACTACGCCTACGTCGAGAACTTCATCCAGGAGGACTGGTCGACCTTTCCCCTGCCCAACATTCCGCGCCGGCAACAGCACTTCGAGATCTGGCTACGTCCGGTGCCGCCGGCAAGCGCCGGGTTCGCCATCCGGCAAGCCATCCACGAAACCGACAAGCTCATCCGCGAGGGCATTCCCGAGGCGGGATTCGTGGCCACGCGGCAGTTCTTGCGCAATTACGTGAACCTCTGGGCACAGGACGGCTCGCGGCGGCTGGGCTACGCCATCGACGCCGCGATCTACGGCAAGGACATCATCGCCGAGCTCAAGGCGCGCCTGCCCCGTATGACCAAGGCCGACGTGGATCGGGCGGTCAAGCGGCACCTCTCGACGGAAAACCTCGCGGTGGTCGTGGTCGGCGACAAGATCACCGCGCTGGCCGCCGCGCTCGCCGCGGGTCGGCCGACCCCCATCGTCTACGACACCAAGGACACCCCCGCCGAGGTCCTCGCCGAGGACAAGATCATCGAAAAGCGTCCCCTGCCGATTTCCGCCGGCGACATCAAGATCGTCTCGGCGAAAACCATGTTCGAGAAGTAAGATAGCCCGCGTATGCCGCAGGCCGGCCGCTACCACATCGCTCGCAAGATCGCCGACGGCGGGATGGCCGAGATCTTTCTCGGCACCCAGCACGGGGCCGAGGGCTTCGAGCGTCCGGTGGTGCTCAAACGCATCCTGGCCCCGCTCGTCGCGGATCCGCAGTTCCGCAACATGCTCATCGACGAGGCCCACGTCGCCATGGGTCTCAACCACAGCAACATCGTGCAGGTGCTCGACCTCGGGCACGTGCACGGCCGCTACTTCCTGGTCATGGAATTCATCGATGGCTGGGACCTGAGCCAGATTCTGGCGCGCTCCGTTGGCGCCAAGTTTCGCCTGCCACCGGAGATCGTCCTCTATATCGCGGCCGAGATCTGCCGCGCCCTCGCCTATGCCCACTCGCGCAGCCGCGATGGCCAACCGCTAGCCATCGTCCACCGCGACGTCAGCCCGCAGAACGTGCTCATCAGCGAGCAAGGCGAGGTCAAGCTCACCGACTTCGGCATCGCCAAGGCCATGGGCCGGCGCGAGCACACGCACCAGGGCGTGATCAAGGGCAAACTGGCCTTCATGTCGCCCGAGCAAGCCTCGGGCGCGGTGCTCGACAACCGCTCCGACCTCTTCGCCCTGGGCACCATGCTCTACCAGTTCTTCACCGGCCGGCGCCCCTTCGACGCGCCCACCGATCTGGAATCGATCATGCTCGTGCGCCAGTGCCGCTTCACCCCGCCCGAGGGGGTCAGGCCGGATCTCCACCCCGACATGGCGGCGATCATCAAGCGGGCCATGCAGGCCAAGACCGCCGACCGCTTCCAGAGCGCGGACGAGATGATGTTCGCCATCGAGAACGTGCAGCGCACGGCCTATCGGCCCGCGGGGCAGACCGAGCTCAAGCGCTGGCTGGCCGAGCTCGAGAAGCGCGACGGCGTGCCCAGCTTCTCCCGCACCCAGACCGCCACGGCGCTGCCCTCCGTGGATGAAGAGCTCGACGTCGGGGTAGGCGCCGACGTCGTCTTCGATCAGTCCGACCTCATGGAGGTTTCCGAGATCATGCGCGGCATGCAACCGACCATCGCCGCGGTGCCGGAAAAGCTGGCCACCGAGGAGGTGAAGTCCGCGGCCAAGACCAGCGTCGCCGTTCCCCCCGCCATCGCCAGGCGCGCGGGTCGTTTCCCGACCCGCGCCGCGATTGTGGTCGTGCTCGTCTCCGGCGCGCTGGCCGCCGCCTGGCTCGTCCTGGGGGGCAAGGAACCCGAACCGAGCAAACGCGTGCAGGAGGTGCGCGCCAAACGAGTCGAGCTCGCGGTCGCGGCGGAGGCGCCGAAAAAGCCCGCGCCGCCCGCCGTCATCGATGCCGGCGCACCCCCCAAAGAGGAGGCGGTTGCCGCGAACCCGCCGGAACCGGCCGCCGCTCCGGAGGAGGAAGAAGACCTGCTCAAGAACGCGGAGCCCGAATCGAGCGACCGGGTCATCGGCGAAGACGATGCCGTCGTCAAGCCCAAGGCCAGGCCCGCTACGCCCAAGGGACAAGTCCCGCCCGAGGCGGTATCGGTGCGCATCGTGTCCTCGCCCGAGGGCGCGGTGGTCAGCATCGGCAAGCGCGTCTTCGGCCGCGCCCCGCTCAACCGGCGCTTCCGCCCAGGGATCACCTACGAATTGACCTTCGTGAAGAAGGGCTACCTGAACGCATCCAAGCGCTTCGCGGTGACCAAGCGGCCGAACCAGTCGGTCAAGGCCACGCTGCGAAAGAAGCCCGTGCCCAAGAGGTCGCTCTTCCGCCGCATCTTCGGGAGGTAGAGACTAGTCTCCGCCGGGGTTGTAGACGCCGGGGAGGCGCGGACCGCGCGGACGGTCGTCCGGTTCGTCGCGGTGGTGTCCACGGCGGCGCCGCCGCCCGCGCTTGCGATTTGCGTCGTCCCCACGCTCTCCACCCCGCGGCTGCGCCTGCTGGTGGTTTCGCCCTTGCTGGGGGCGCGGCTGCTGCTGGCCGCCGCCGGTGCCGTTACCCCGGGCACCCGCGATGACCGGAAGTGAGACTGGAGACGGGAGAATCCACTCGATGAAGGGACGAATATTCGCGTCCCGGATTGCGCCCCAGCCGGCGGCAAAGGCCGACTCCGCCTCCGCATCGGTGCCTAGCGCCAGGGAAACCGCGGGCTCGCCGGGCCACGCATCCTGCTCCTCGGGTTCGAAGACGATCTCGCCGGCCGCGGGCACGCCCTCCGTGGCGGTGCCGTCCCAGACCGTGGGATCGACCGAGGCCTCGCCTTCGGGTGGCGGCACCCACGGCGGCGGCACCGTGGCCGGCATGACCTCGGGGATCGCGGTCGCGAACATCGGGCGCTTCTGCGGCACCTGCGCCGCGGCCTTGTCGGCCCCCCGCCGGCGGCGCCGGCGCGTGCGGCCGTGGAAGTCGGTGGCGGCGTGCAGGCTGTGACGGGCGTCGGCATCGCCGGGATCGAAGACCTCGCTATCGAGCCCGGCGCACGCGTCGCACAGTCCGCACACCGGACCCGGGTCCTCGCCGAAATACGTGCGCACCATCTGCACGCGGCAAGTGAGCAGGTTCATGTACTTGAGCAGCTCGGCCAGGCGCCGGCGATCCGAGATCC
>JADGRD010000566.1 GCA_017881285.1 Pseudomonadota bacterium
GGCCATGTTGTAGGCGAGCTGCGTATGATCGATGATCGCGGCGAAACCGACACGCGCAGGGTGCAGGGCGCGAGCTGCGACGAGGTCGTCCAGGCGTTATCGCTGACGGCGGCGCTGGCGCTCGACCCCAGTGCGCGGATGTCCGTGCCGCCGGCCGCCCCCAGCACGGACGAGGTGGCGACCCGGACCGAAAAGGACCAGCCCGTGCCCGCTGCAGTCACCACGACCGCCCAAACGCCGTCCGCGTCGGCGTCGAGGCTGGTGCCCGGCTTCGAGTTGGGCGCTGGGCTCGTCGGTCTTGCGGTACTTTCGGGGAGCTTCAGTCCGGGGATCGGCGTGGCCGCGCGCAAGAACCTCGGCCGAGATGGCAGGTTCCGTCCGACCCTGGGCCTTGGCCTCGCCTATGTACGCAACGATGTGTTGCAGTCGCCGCAAGACGCCGAGGTCGCCCTCGCGGCAATGGGCGCGACCGTGTGCCCGCTGCGCTGGGCCGCCAGCATTCTGACGGTGCAACCTTGCGCTCACGTGCTCGCCGGTTGGCTGTCGGCCACCGGGCGGCAGGTGACCCATGTGGACACCGTCGATCGTTCTTGGCTGAGCGCTGGGCTGACCGTACGTGCCGCGGCATTCCTCGGCCGCGGCTTCTCGCTCGAGCTGGAAGGTGGGATCAGTGCGCCCCTGGTCAAGCGACGCTTTTTCGCCACCGTGCCGAGCAACGTGGTTGCGGAGACTCCGACGATCTCGCCCATTGTCGGTATTGGGCTTACATATGCCCGGTAGAGTGATCGGACCGTGATCGCCAGCGTGCCGGCCGGGAATAGTAGGGAGAGATGAGGCCGCCGTGACCCACGCTGCTGTCTTCGCGCATCGCCCGCTGGCTGCCTTGCCCGCCATCAGGCCTCCCGCTATCCTTGCGAAGGTGCTGAGCAAGAGCAAGCGCGAGGTCCGTCTGCGCCAGTTGGCCGACCACTATGTCCAACTGGTGGCGCGAATTCTGCGCAATGCCGGCACCGCGGACGCCGACATCGACGACGATGTGCAGCGGGTCTTCATTGCCCTGTCCAACCGCCTCGACGACGTGCGGGTCGGAGCCGAGAAGGCCTTCCTCGTGCAAACCGCGCTCAACATGGCCGCGCACTCTCGCCGGGCCGCGGCTCGTCGGCGCGAAACCCTCACGGAGCGTCCGCCGGAGGTCGGCGATATCGCGGTCGGGCCGGAAGAGATGGCCGAGCGGCGACAGGTACGGCGGACGTTGGATCAGATCCTCTGCGCGATGGACGCTGACCTGCGCGCGGTGTTCGTGCTGTTCGAGATCGAGGAGATGACGACGGTGGAGATCGCTGCCATCCTGGAGATCCCGACCGGAACCGTCGCATCGCGCCTGCGTCGGGCGAGGTCCGATTTCCGCGAGCGCGTCGCCATGCTGGAGGGCCTGCCCAAGACCGAGGTTGGATGATGGACGATCCCGAACGCATCCTCGACCAAACCACCTCGGCGATCGAGCGGGCCTTGCTGCGAGAAGGACGCGCGTACCGTGCCCCCGACGCCCTGCGCCCCCACACGCTGGCAGCTTTGGGATTGGCGGGTTCTGCCGGCCTTCCTGCCTCTGTCTTCGCTTGGCTGTCAGCAAGATCCTGGACTACGAAGCTCGTGCTGGCGCTCTCGACGGTGACGCTGCTGGGGGCGATACCGCTGAGGTACATCCGGTTTGCCCAGAACGCCCCTCCCGCGCGAACCGCGTCTCCGGTCTTGGTCGGCATGCCCCTGCCCACGCCCGCCGGGCCGACCAGCCCGGCACCGTCCATTGCCGTCCCGCACCCTGCCCCGGCGCGCCCCATGGATCCGCCTGCCGCACCTCCGCCTGCTCCGGCGCGGGTTTCGGCAACCACCAGCTCGGCCCTGCGCGCCGAGCTGGCCGCGCTCGACGCCGTTCGTTCGACCTTGGCCAACGACGATCCCGCCGGCGCACTGTCATTCCTCGCCGCGTACTTCCGCACCTTCCCACGCGGCCGACTGCATTTCGAGGCCGAGGTACTGCGCATCGACGCGCTCGCCAAAGCCGGGCAGCTGAACATCGCCCAACGGTATGCGCAGGAGTTCCTCAAGCGACACCCAAACAGTGTGCTCACGGCGCGGGTTCGGCCCTACGCGGAGCCGTGATGGCCGGCCGCCCGACGCTCGCGTGGTTCGTGGGCCTCGTTGGCCCGCTTGTGCTGCTCGCGTCGTGTAGGACCACGCTCGATTCGCTGGGGTGCAAGGAACGTAGCCGCACCCCGGATGGGGGTAGCGTCGATCCTGCGCTCAAGCTGGCGCCACTACGGAGTCCCGACTCGTACCCCAACGCCTTTCGCGATCTGCTCGGCAAGAGCGACAGCGAGATCGCCGCGAAGATCGCCGATACGTTCGAACAGCTCTTCCACGGCGACCCGGCAACCGAGGCCATCTTCGTCCCAACGGGAACCGATCAGGCGTACATACTCGATGCGCTCCACGACCAGAGACGTACCGAGGGCATCGGCCTCGCGATGCTCATCACCGTCTCGCTCGACAAGCGCGACGAGTTCGACCGCCTCTGGCGCTATGCCAAGTCCATCCAAATCGCCGACGGAGCCGCCCAGGGCTACTTCCCCTCGTTCTGTGGCAGTAGCGGAGCCGGGATGAGCTGCGACGACCCGTTCGGGCTCGAGCAGATTGTCACAGCGTTGCTGCTCGCGCGAGGACGCTGGCAAGCAGCGTCCGGCGCCATCGACTATGGCCTTGAGGCCGCGACCCTGCTGGATCTGATCCGCAACAAGGAGATCTACAACTGTGGCATCGTCGACGACATTACCGCCACGTTCGATGCCAAGAGCAAGTTGCCTTACGACACGCCGACCACGGCCTCGGCGGGTGTGTCACGTCCCTCCATCGTCATGCCGGCGTACTACGACCTGTGGCACCAGGCCACCGAGGATCCGTTCTGGTCGCAGGCGGCAGCCGCCGCGCGGGCCTACTGGCAAGCCTCGGCCCATCCGACGACCGGGCTCATGCCCGACAAAGCGACCTTCGATGGCACGCCGGTACCGGACTTCGACAACTTCGACAGCGAGTGCCTCCGCATCTTCTTCAACATGGCGCTCGATTCCACTTGGTCCGGCAGCCAGCCGTGGTTGGTCGACGAGGGCAATCGGCTCTTACAGTTCTTCTACGGACAGGGCCTAACCTCCTACGGGCTCGTGTTTTCGCTGGATGGCACCACGATCAAGTCGATACACGACAGGTCGCTGATGGCGGCGAATGGTGCGTTGGCATTGGTGGCCACGAGCGACATCCGGCGCGACTTCGTCAACGAGGTCTGGAACCTAGGGCCGCCCCCGACCGGCGCGACCCGCTACTACCCAGGAATCACGCAACTGATGGCTTTCGTGATGCTGAGCGGCCAGATGCGGGTCTACTAGCTTCACGACGGGAGTCAACCCGTTCGGTGCTCTAGCTCTGGGCGTGCGTCACTGTCCATACACGGAGACGATGTTGGCCTGTACGGCGTCGTCAGCCGCATCCGTCGAGTAATGGGCGGTCATGACCCCTTCGAAGAAGTTCCCTTGCGCGCCGTTGCTGTTGTCCCCACCGGTACCCAGGAGGATGGCGCCC
>JADGRD010000567.1 GCA_017881285.1 Pseudomonadota bacterium
GATCATCGCGGCTGGCATCGAGGTCTCCCGTCACCTGGGTCCGGGCTCCGCCGCCGCGTGGGCCCAACCCTTGCTCCCTCTGGTCCTCTGTTCCTCCCTGTTCATCCTTCCGATGCGACCTCCGAAACATCTGGGCGATAACGAACCGTCGGGAAAAGAGTTTCGGAATTGGCAGTGCGAACACCTTGAAAGGGGTGCCCTCCCAGGATTCCCAACTTGAGATGAAGCGCGGGCCGGTTCGGGCTAGGATGCATAGGCTTGTCCTCTCGGCGCCGCTTCACGATTCTTCTCCTCCTCGCGCTGCTTCTCGGGCTCGGATGCACGCGCCTGCTCTGGCAATGGAAGGCACCAGCCTTCATCGAGCGCCGGCTCGACCGAATCACCGGCCACCGCACGACCATCGGCTCCGTTTCCGTCACCCACCGGCTCGAGTTCGTCGCCTACGACGTTCGCATCGCCGGCGCGCCGCCCTTCGAATCGCAGACGCTGGCCCGCGTGGACCGCGTGGTGATCCGGCTGCGCGGGCCCGGCGGCTTCTGGACGCCCTCGGAAATCACCATCGACGGGCTCGACCTCGAGTACCTGGGCACCGCCGCGGGCGACAACCTGCGCGGGCTGGCGGGACCCGCGAAACGTGCCGGCCCGGCCGGGCCGAGTCCCGCTTCCCTGCTGTCGCCCTGGATCCGCGCGCAGAACGCCCGCCTGCGGGGCAGTATCGCCCTACCCCACGGACTCAACCTCGCCTTCCGGGTTCCTGACTTCGACTTTCAGCGAGCTCCCGACGGCACCCTCGAGGCCTCGCTTCACCGCGCTGTCCTCGACGCGGAGGGGCTGGGGTCGCTACGCGCGCAGGCACTGTCTGTCAAGTACGACCGCGAGCGTCTGGTACTGTCGGGCAAGAAGAAGGTCGCTCTCGACGTTTCCGGAGGCGGCAGTTTGTTCGATGGGCTCGCGCTCACCGCCACCCTGCGTGGGTCCGAGGTGACCCTCAGTCTGCATGGCAGCGATCCCGCCCGCCGGCAGGTCGTTGTTTCCGCTCGCTGGAACCCGCAGACCATCGAGCTCGTTGCCGACGCGCAGGACATTCCCCTGCGCCCGCTCGGTGGCCTGGCCGCCCACCGCGCCCTCGGACTGGAGAACGCCAAAGCCTCGCTCTATGCCGCCGTCACCGTCGATCGTCCGAGCCTGAAGGCCGAGTTCGCTCTCGATGCCAAGGTGGGCGGGCTCGCTCTCCTGCATCCGTCGATTGACTTGGTTCCTTGGCGCGACCAGGCCGCCTCGCTGGCCCTCCAGGGCACGATCGACCTCGCCTCGGGACGCGTCGATCTGGCCGGCGGGAAACTCAAGCTGCTGGCGGCGAGCCTGTCACTAGAGGGATGGGTGGAGGTTTCGCGCACGCCGCGCGGGTCGCTGGTGCTCTCCACCCCTCGGCACGAGCCCCTGCCCTGCGCGGCCCTGCTCCTAGGGCAACCCGCGCCGGTCCAGCAGGCGCTTTCCGGATTGGAGGTCGATGGCAAGCTCGGCTTCACGATGGCGGCGGGATTCGATGCCCGCGCCTGGGAGGGTATGAAGCTCGACGTGACGGTCAAGCCCGTTTGCTCGGTCAGAAGCGAACCCGCAGCGCTCGCCACCTTGCTCCCGGTTCTGCGCCAGTCCACGGCCCCCCTGCGCGTGCCGACCAAGCTCCCTCTCGGCCCCTTTCACCCCGATTTCGTCCCGCTCGCGGCCATGCCCAGACACCTGACCGGGGCCTTCCTGACCTCGGAGGACAGCAAGTTCTTCAAGCACCACGGTTTCGACCTGGAGATGATCCGGCACGCGCTGGCCCAGGATCTGGAGAATCGCTCCTTTGAGCGCGGGGCCAGCACCATCACCCAGCAACTCGCCAAAAACCTGTTCTTGAGCCATCGGCGCACCTTGGCGCGCAAGCTTGAGGAGGCGGTGCTGACCTGGCGGTTGCAGGAACTGCTCAGCAAGGAGCGCGTGCTCGAGCTCTATCTCAACGTCATCGAGCTAGGCCCTGGGATCCAGGGCGTCAAGCAGGCCGCGCGCGAATACTTCGGCAAGGAGGTCGCGGCGCTGACCCCGCTCGAATCCGCGCATCTCGCGGCGCTAACGCCAAACCCCCACGTTCTCGCTCGCCGCTTTCGCGACGGCAAGGTGGACGAGGGTTGGCAGCAGCGGCTCTACGACCTGCTCGGGATGATGAAGCGCCATGGCCGGCTGTCGTCCGCCGATCTGTCGGCCGCGCGGTCGAGCAAGCTCGTTCTGCACGAACTTAGCCCGCGCTAGTGCTACCCTAGTCTCATGTCGAAACGGCCATTCGCGGTTCAGGTCGCCGTCGCTGCCGCCGGCTTCTGCATGGCCACGCCCTTGGCCATGGCATCGCTCGTGCGCGCGCTGAATCTCGTCGAGCTCACGACGGGCGCCGATCGGATCGTGGTGGCGGACGTGCTGTCGATACAGGCCACGTGGGATAGTGCTCACCGGACCATCCACACCACCATCGAGATTTCCGTGCGCGAGAACTGGAAGGGCGAAACGCCGGCGGGAGGCCGCCTCACGATCCGCCAGCCGGGTGGTACGGTCGGCGAGATCGAGATGACGGTTCGCGGCATGGCGAGGTTCGCGGTCGGCGAGCACACCCTACTCTTTCTGCGCCGATCGCAGGTCATGGGCATGTCGCAAGGGAAACGCAGCCTGCGCTGGGAGCCGATCGAGCAACGCTGGCTGGTCGACCCGGCAGACCACTCGGAGGTGGTCACGGTCGATCGGAATGGGGGGCTCCGTGCCGCCGGCGCCGGTCGCGCCGAGGCTCTCGACAGCTTGCGCGACAAGGTCGGGGGACTTCTCGGAAAGTAGGCATGCGCAGGCGCGGCGACATCCTCTTCGCGTTCGTCCTCGGCCTCGCGGGGCTGGATTCGCGCCATGCCTCGGCCTACGTCCGGGAGCTGACGAGCACGGGAGTGCCCATCGCCTGGCAATACCCCTGCGTCGCCATGCACATCTACCTAGGCTCTCCCCCGCCCGTCCTGACCGCGGCGGATTACTTCGCCGCGAGTACCCTGGCCATGGCCGCGTGGAGCTATCCTCAGGTTGCCTGCACCGACATCCGCTTGAACGCAGTTGCGGAAACGCAGGCCTCGGCGGGGGTGGGCTACGACAAGAGGAACGTGATTGTCTTCCGGCAGTCCACTTGGTGCCGCGCCCCCGCGCCGGTCGACGACGCCGGGTGGCCCGAGCCCGACTGCTACCCGGGCAGCGCCCTGGCGGTGGCGTCGATTTTCAAGAACGTGAAGACCGGCGAGATCGTCGACGCGGACATCGAATTCAACGCGGTGGACTACGCATGGGGGGACATGATCGGCCAGCCCGCGCTGGCGACCGCGACGACCGCAGATTTTCAGAACGCCTTGACCCACGAACTGGGGCACGTCGTCGGGCTGGACCACAACTGCTACACCACCAACGACGGCCAGGCACGGCTCAACGACAACACGGGCGCGCCGGAGGTCGATTGCTACAGCAACCCGACCTTACCCGACGCGGTGGCGGCGGCGACGATGTATCCCTCCGTCGTGCTCACCGACACCGAAAGGCGAACTCTTTCCGCGGACGATGTGC
>JADGRD010000052.1 GCA_017881285.1 Pseudomonadota bacterium
GCGGAGAGGTCGGAGCCTGCCTGCGGCTCGGTCAGGTTCATGGTTCCAGTCCACTCGCCAGCGACCATCTTCGGCAGGAAGCGATGCTTGAGCGTGTCGGACGCATGATTCGCGAGCGCCTCAACGGCCCCCATGGTCAGCATCTGGCATAACGAGAAGGCCAGATTAGCGGATTTCCACATCTCGGCCACTGCGCTCGACACCAGCGCCGGCATTCCCTGGCCGCCAATTTCGGGGCCGGCCGGCATCGAGTGCCAGCCGCCTTCGATAAACTGTTGATAGGCCGCGGGGAAGCCGTCCGGCGTAGTGACCTTCCCATCGAACCAGCGGCAACCTTGGCGGTCCCCGGTTGAGTTCAACGGCGCCAACACTTCGCCGGCAAAACGGCCCGCCTCGATCAGGATGGCCTCGACTAGGTCCGGATCGGCGTCCTCGAAGCCGGGCAAAGTGGCGATCTCGGGCAACCCGGCCAGATGGTTGAGCACGAACCGCATGTCGTCCAGGGGGGCTGCATAGGTCATGACCCCAGCCCCTTTGCGACTTCGCGCAACATGAACTTCTGGATCTTGCCGGTCGCATTCTTCGGAATCGGGCCGAATACCACAAGCTTTGGCACCTTGTAGCCGGCCATTTGCTCGCGGCAGAATTGGCGGATCTCTGCCTCGGTTGCCGCTGCGTTTGGCCGAAGCTCAATGAAAGCGCACGGCACCTCGCCCCATTTTGGGTCAGGCTTGGCCACCACCGCGGCCGAGTCCACCGCGGGGTGGCGGTGCAGAATGTCCTCGACTTCGATGGAGGAGATGTTCTCGCCACCGGAAATGATCACGTCCTTCGAGCGGTCCTTGATGCGGACGTATCCGTCCGGCTCAATCACCGCGAGGTCACCTGTGTGGAACCAGCCCCCGGCGAAAGCCTCCTCCGTGGCGGAGGGGTTTTTCAGGTAGCCCTTCATCGTGATGTTACCGCGGAACATGATCTCGCCGACAGTCACCCCGTCTGGCGGCACCCGCTTCATCGTGTCCGGGTCGAGGACCGCCATCGCCTCCTGCGCCGGACCGGCAACGCCCTGGCGCGCGTTCAGCCGGGCGCGCTCAGCCAGCGGCAAGGACGCCCATTCCTCGTGTTTCGCGCACACCGACGCCGGGCCATAGGTTTCGGTCAGGCCATACACGTGGGTGATGTCGAAGCCGATGCGCTCCATGCCCTCGATGACGGAAGCCGGGGGAGCGGAGCCCGCTATGAAGCCGTTGACCTTGCGGCCGAAACCGCCGCCCGATTCGACTGCAGCATTGATCAACATGTTGTAGACGATCGGGGCGCCACACATGTGCGTGACGCCATTTTCGCGGATTGCCCGGAAGATCAGCTTCGCGTCAACCCGCCGGATACAGACATTCGTCCCGGCGATGGCCGCCATGGTCCACGGAAAGCACCAACCATTGCAGTGGAACATGGGCAGCGTCCAAAGATAGACCGCATGTGCCGGCATGGCCCAGGATACGATGTTCGACAAAGCGTTCAGGTATGCTCCGCGGTGATGCGTGACCACGCCCTTGGGGTTGCCCGTGGTGCCAGAGGTATAGTTCAGCGCGATGGCCTGCCACTCGTCTTCCGGCAGGGACCAAGCGAAATCAGGATCGCCTTCCTCCAGGAGCGCTTCGTATTCCTTCTCTCCGAGCAGGGTGCCGCCTGCGTGCAGCTTGTCATCGATGTCGATCACCAGCGGCCGGCGTTCCAACAGCTGCAAAGCGCGCTGTATGGTTCCGCTGAACTCGCGGTCGGTGATCAGCACCTTCGCTTCGCCATGCGCGAGTTGGAACGCGATTGCTTCGGCATCGAGCCGGATGTTCAGCGTGTTCAGCACCGCGCCGATCATCGGGACGCCGAAATGGGCCTCGTAAATAGCGGGAACGTTGGGCGCCATCACTGCGACGGTATCGTCGGGACCTATCCCACGCTTGTGCAAAGCTGATGCGAGGCGGCGGCAGCGTGCGTAGGTCTCCGACCAGGTCCTGCGTTGCTCGCCGTGGATCAGGGCGATCCGGTTGGGATAGGTCTCGGCGGCCTTGGGTAAGAAGCTCAGCGGCGAGAGCGAGGCGTAGTTCGCCTCGGTCTTGCCCAGGCCAGCACTGTACGGGCCGACCTTCTTGACAATGGCTTGCGACATAGCCGTTTTACTCCCGTCAGTTTCAGCGACGGATGGCCGTCTGCCGAGCGCTCAACTGCCGTTCCACGCGAAACGGTTGAACCGGGATTTCCCCGGTGAGAGATCTGGACGGTCGCTCCGAGAGCCACTCCACGCCCATTTGGTCTGATCCACAAGGAAAATGCCTCTGGGTGGCAACTGAAGTTGGTTGATCTGCTCCGCCCAGGAGCAAAATTGTCGGACTTCGACCCTGTTGTTGCTCTGCGTCAGGACGCGGTTGTTCCGCTACGCCCCAGGGTGGACCGCGCTGCTCTCGGTTCCTGACCATCTGAAGCGGGCTTTAGCCTGATTCCAAATTGATAAGCTCTCTACCTATTCCTTATCAGTCACGAGATGCTGTTTGCGTATCAATGGCCGCTTTGCGCCAGAAGCGGCCCAACGCCGAAATAGAGACAGGACGGGCACGGCCGACTGGCCACGGTGTAGATTTAAGATACCGCACCAGCACGGTTCATAAACGCATATGTTCATCAATGCGTGCGGCTGAATCGGCGTCTACCGGGCCAGTGTCCACCACCTCGCCGCGCTTGAGCACGGCAAAGCGATCCGCAAGCCCAAGCACGAAGGACAGATGCTGCTCGACCACCAGCATTGCCGTGCCACGATCGCGACGCGTTGCGGCCAGCACTTCGGCGAGCCGATCCACCACCGACGGCTGCAGCCCCTCCGTCACTTCATCGAGAAGCAGCAGACGGGGTTTGGCGATCAGCCCGCGCGCCACGATCAGCATTTTCTGTTCGCCCCCCGACAGGGTGCCGGCGCGCTGGGACAGACGCGCGGTGAGCACGGGAAACCAGCCACTGATGTCTGAGAGGCTTGCCTCGAAGCCGCGATCGTCGCTGAGCCCAAGCCTGAGGTTATCGCGGACGCTCAGATCCTGGAACAGTGCCTGTTCCTGCGGGGAATAGGCGAGGCCAAGGGCGCGCTTGCGAAACGGCGCGAGCCGCGTCACGTCGCGTCCGTCGATGCGGACCGCGCCGTCCCACGCCGGCAGAAAGGCAAGGATCGTCTTCAACAGCGACGACTTGCCCATGCCGTTCTTGCCGACCAGAGCCAGGATCTCGCCGGGGGCGATCTCGAGCGAAACGCCGTGCACGACGGTGGAGCTGCCGTAGCCGCTGGTCAGGTTGACGAGTTCGAGGGCGGCGGTCATGCGTCAGCTCGCCTGTTTCGGACGGTTGTTTCCGGTGTAGATCTCGCGGATCAGGGGATCGTCGACGACGTCGGCGACCGGGCCGTCGAGCGCGACGCGTCCCTGGTGCAACAGGATAATGCGCGAGGAGATCTGGCGGACGAAATCCAGATCATGCTCGATGATCAGGACGCACAGCCGCTCGCGGGCCACGAGGTCGGTGAGGACCCCGGCAAAGCCCTGACGCTCGGCGCGGGTCAGCCCCGCGGTCGGTTCGTCCAAAAGCAGCACCCGCGGCTCGAGCGCCAGAACCATCGCCAGTTCGAGTGCCTGTTTCAGGCCGTGGCTGAGGAAACGCGCCTCCTCGCCGAGCCGCTCGGCCAGACCCGAGCTCTCCACCACGGCGCGCGCGGCGGCCGGCAACGCCAGTACCGGCGAGGCGCGGAGGAGGGACGGCGGTTCGCTCCTAGCGCGCGCGATGCGCAGGCAATCGGCCACGCTCAACGTCTCGAACACCGAGGCCGCCTTGTCGATGGCCTCTCGCGTGGGCCGCGGCTCGACACCGGCCCAGCGCGCGGCGCGAACCTCCTTGGCCACGCCCATGGCCTCGAGCACCGACAGCACCACGCGCACGCGCCGCTCGGGCAGGGCCATGGACAGGGCGAGGTCGCGCACCGACACCTCCTTGCCCTCATCGCTCCAGGCGTAGAGGCCCTCGGCGACCAGGCGCGCCTGCGTCCTGGTCGGGTGCGCTTCCTTGAGGAAGTGCTCTTGGATGGCGATGTCGTCGGGCTGGAAGAGCAGCACGCAGCGGGCGGGCTTGCCGTCGCGGCCGGCGCGGCCCGCCTCCTGAACGTAGGACTCGACCGAGCCGGGCATCTGGTAGTGGATGATGTAGCGAATGTCGGGCTTGTCCACGCCCAGACCGAAGGCATTGGTCGCGATCATCACGACCTTGCGCCCCGAGGCCATGAACGAGGCCTGCGAGCCCTCGCGCTCCTCGGTGGTCATCTTGCCGTTATAGCGTTCGACCGGGATCTTGCCGTGGCGGAGAGCCACGTAGAGATCGTCGACCGCACGCACCGTCGCGCAGTACACGATTCCCGGTCGGCGCAAGCGCTGGATGAGCTTGCCCAGCACGCGCAGCTTGTCCGCCTCGCCCGCCACCTTGCGCACGTCGAAGGCCAGGTTGGGCCGGTGGAACGACACGCGGCAGACGTGCGCATTCTTCATGCCGAGCTGGACCAGTATGTCCTCGGCGATGGCCGGCGTAGCCGTGGCGGTCAGGCCGAGAATCGGCGGCCGGCCGAGGATCTCGGCGGCGCGCCGCAGGCCAAGGTAGGACGGCCGGAAGTCGTGGCCCCACTGCGATACGCAGTGCGCCTCGTCGACGCAGAAGAGCGAGAACTTCACGCCCTCGAGGGACTCCTGCACCGCCGGCGAGCACACCGACTCGGGCGTGATGAGCACGAGCTTCGTCTTGCCCTCGCGGACCGCCTCGAGGTCGGCGGCGCGCTCCTTGGCCGTGCGCGTGGAATCGATGCGCGCCACCGGCACGGAAGCCGCCTTCATCTTCCCGACCTGGTCCTCGATGAGAGCGAGCAACGGCGAGACCACCAGCGTGGGGCCGGGCAACCACAGCGAGGGCAACTGGTAGGTCAGTGACTTGCCGCTGCCCGTGGGCATGACGGCGAGGGTATCCCGACCCGCAAGCACCGACTCGATCACCTCGGCCTGGCCGGGCCGCAGATCGCGAATGTGCAGGACCGCGCGAGCGCGGGCCAGTGCCTCGCGCAATGAAGGCGTATACGCTTGTGTCGGCTCGGGCGTGGCCGGCGCCACCACCGATGTGTAGATGGGCGGAGGCGCGACCGGTCCCGGCGCCAGCTCGGGCCTCGCCTCCCCGTCGGAGAGGTGAATCACGAGCGTGGGCTCGGAATCATCGCCGCCCGCCGCGGGCTCACCGGCGCCATTCCCGCCGTCCGTACGCGAAAAATCATCGGCAGCGGCCTCTGCGGCCGGCTTGCCATCTAGTGAGTTACTCAGTCTCGACTCCTCTCCAAAATCTCTCGAGGTGTATGTATTGCGTTCTCGGGCCCCGATCTTCGCCTCACCGAACCTGACCCTAGAGGGGGGCTGTCCTGGGGGTGGACCAAGAAGCCCTCGACCCAATCGCGCTCGGGCAAGTACCAAGCTCGCCTGGCGAAAACGCAAGACTACAGTAGCACGTTTCCCAGCGAACACAAGGATTCCACATGTTCCGAGAGGGTGGCGGCACGCCATGTGCAGCATGCGTTAACATGCCTGCATTGCTCGCTCTCGCCCCCGAAGATCGCCCGCGCGAACGCCTGCTTTCCCGAGGACCGGCAGCCGTGTCCGACGCCGAGCTCCTCGCCATTCTCCTGGGGTCGGGCCGCCAGGGGCAGAATGTCGTGGAAATTGCTCATGATTTGCTCGCCCGCACGGGCGATCTGCGGGCCTTGGCCGAAAGTGCCGAGGCCGAGCTGTGCGCCCTGCCTGGGGTCGGCCCCGCGCGCGCGGCCGTCATCCAGGCGGCCGTCGAGCTCGGCCGGCGAGTGACCGGATCGCGGCCAGAACGTGGCCGTCTTCTCGGCAACGCGGCCGATGTCTGGACACACTACCGGGCGCGCCTCGAGGCTTCCCCGGTCGAGGAGTTCTGGATGCTGGCGCTCGATGTGCGGCATCGCGTCTTGCTGGAATCCTGCGTGGCGCGGGGCTCGCTGACCGGGGTCGAGGTGCACCCGCGCGACGTCTTCCGCACCCTGATCCGGAGCGCGGCGGCCTCGGTCATCTTCTGCCACAACCACCCGTCGGGAGACCCCACCCCGTCCCGCCAGGATCTCGAATTGACGTCCAGGCTGCGACAGGTGGGCGAGCTCTGCGGCATTGCCGTCCTCGACCATGTCGTGGTGGCCAACGATGGCTTCGTCAGCCTGGCCAACCGCGGCTGGGTCTAGGAAAAATATTCACCACAGAGACCTTTTTGGATCGCGCGGCTTGCCGCCCTATTATCTCTCCATGGCTTCCCGGATTCTTGTCAGTTCGCTTGCCTTCCTCCTCGGCGGCCTCGCCCTGAGCGCAAAGGTGCGCGCGGACGGGACCCTTTTTCCGGGGACGCGTCCCTTGGGCGTCGGCGGGGCCATGCGCGCCGTGGCCACGGGCGACAGCGGTCCCATGCTCAATCCGTCGGGCATCTCGCTCATGCGCTCGTATGCCGTGGAAGGCGGCTACCAGTACGGAAAAACCCTGGACTCGCACGACTTGCGCCTTTCCGCCGTGGACTCGACCTCGGCGTTCAACCTCGGCGGCGCCCTCTACTACACCTACCACCGCGATTCTCCCGTCGACGGAGTGACCCAGATCGGCCACCTCGCGGGCGGATCCCTCTCCTTCCCCTTCCTAGACAAGATCTACCTCGGAGCCAACATCAAGTACGTGCATTTCCAGGACGCGGCGGATGTCAAGCACGCCGGCTTCACCTTCGATGCGGGGTTGACCGTGCGGCCGCTCCCCCAGGTTTCGCTCGGCGCCGTGGCCTACAACCTGCGCGAGCTCGACACGCCCTGGGCGCCCCGTGGCTACGGCGGCGGCATCGCGCTCCTGCCTTTCCCGGCCCTGCTCTTGGTGTTCGACGTGGTCTCGACGAAGGTCTACGGCGAACCCTCGCGTGACCAAGCCCTCCAGTACATGGGCGGCGGCGAGTTCTCGCTGGGCAACACGGCCGCCATTCGCGCGGGCGGCGGTCACGATGGCTTGACCCGGAACGGCTATGTCTCGGCCGGGATCACCTTGCTGGCGGCCGACCTTGGTGCCGTCGATTTCGGCCTGCGCCAGGATGTGTCCGGCGAGGGCAAGACCACCCTCATCGGCGTCAGCGCACGCCTCTTCGTTCCCAGCCAGTGATCCGGTTAGACTAGCGTCCCTTGCCATTCCCCAGGAACTTCTTGCCGGCCACGTTGTCTGTAGCGATGTGGAGGCCTCACTGCCGCGGACAGCACAGGCGGTCTTTCCCGCCGAGCGCGAACCCAAGGCGATCCTGCGCGGGCGGCGGCCGCGGCCGGAGTACCAGATGAGCCTCGGGGAACGCCTCCTGCTCGGCCGCCTCGTCAAGCGCGACGAGGAAGCCTTCAACGAGATCGTGCGCAGCTACAGCGACCGCGTCTACAACCTGGTGCTGCGGCTGGTGGGCTCGCCTTCCGAGGCCGAGGACATCGCGCAGGAAGTCTTCGTCACCGTGTTCAAGAGCATCGAGAGCTATCGGGGCGAGGCCAAGCTGTCGACCTGGATCCTGCGCATCGCCGCCAACCACTCCAAGAATCGCATCAAGTACCTCTCCCGTCGGCGCACCAGCGGGCAGGAGCTGCGCGATGGTTCGGACGCCACCGAGATGGCGGACGAAGGCAAGGCGCCAGTCCAGGCGCACTTCGCTGCGCCCGACGTCATGCTCGAGGCGGCGGAGACCGAGCGGATCATGCAAGAAGCCATCGCGCGACTCGACGAGGAACAGCGCCTACTCGTGGTCCTGCGCGATGTCGAGGAACTGTCCTACGACGAGATCGTGGAGATCACCGCCCTGCCGGAGGGAACCGTGAAGTCACGCCTGCACCGCGCCCGCATGGCGCTCAAGGACCTGCTCGAAGGGAAACTCAAGTGACCGCGCCCGACAGCCACCAACGCGCCGCCGAAGCCTTCTCCGCTTACGTCGAGGGTGAGCTCGCGCCGGCCGAACGCGCCCGTCTCGACGAGCACCTGGCCACCTGCATGCAGTGCCGCGTTTCCCTGGAACGCTTCCGCCGCACCGTGGGCCGGCTAGGCGCGCTCAAGCGGACCGCGCCCGGAGATTTCCTGGCCGGGGTCCAGGCGCAGATCAACCGCCGCTCGCGCGGCCGTTTCTTCGCCAAGCGCTACCTGCTCTTCGGCCGCATCCCCTTCGAGTGGCTGTCGCTGGCCATGATCGTGGCGATGCTGGTGTACTACATCGTGGTGCTGCAGACGTCGCCGACCGGGGTCGTACCGGGGAAGTAGCTTCTACTGCACATAGGCGAAGAGGACCTTCAGGTATTGCCCCTCGCCGAAGCCGGGGGGCAGGGGATGGTCGGGGCCGGGGCCTTGCTGCTCGACGATGCGCACCTCGCGGCCGGACTGCCGGGCGGCCGCGGCGAGGATGCGTTCGAATTCGACCGGACCGATGTTTTGCGAGCATGAACAGGTGACCAGGATGGCCCCCTTGGCGCACACCGCGAGGGCCAGCGCGTTCAGGCGTTCGTAGCCCTTGGTGGCGGCCTCGAGATCCTTGCGCGCGCGCGCGAACTTGGGCGGATCGATGACCACCAGATCGTACGCGTGGGGCGTGGCGGTTTCCAGGAAGCGAAAGGCGTCCGACTCCACGGCACGGATGTGGCTGCCGTTGGCCTTGGCGTGGGCCTCGATGCGGGCCACGGCGCGGGCGGAGCTGTCGACCGCGGTCACCTCCCCTGCCCCAGCGCGCGCGGCCTGCAACGAGAAACCACCGCTATATGCGTAGCAATCGAGCACGCGGCCGAACTTGCCAGGCGCGGCGGTGACCATCTGGCCGACGCGCATGCGGCTCGGCCGCTGGTCGAGAAAGAGCCCGGTCTTCTGGCCTTGCAGCGGCTCGGCCTCCAGGCGGATGCCGTCTTCCAGGCAAGCGACCTGGGCGCGCGCCTCGCCGCGCACGACGCGTGTCTCCGCCGCGAAGCCCTCCACTTCGGCGAAACTGCCCGCCGCCACCTCGTACAGGGTGACGGGCGACAGCACCTCGGCAAGGGCGCCAGCGATCTCCTCGCGCCACAGGGCCATGCCCAGGGTGCTGACCTGAACGGCCGCCGCGTCCCCGAACACGTCCACGACCAGGCCCGGCAGGCTGTCGCCCTCGCTGTTCACCAGACGGTAGGCGGTGGTTCCCGCGCTGGGCAGGGCCAGGGCCGCGCGCAGGTCCCGCGCCGCCCGGAGGCGACGGACGAAGAATGCGGCGTCGATGGCCTCGTCCAGGTGGGTGACTAGGCGGACCGAGATCTGCGACCGTGCATTGTAGATGCCGCGGCCGATGAAGCGGCCGTCGTGATCGAGAAGCGAGACCACGCAACCGGGCTCGGCCCCGCCTTCGACACGATCCACGGCGTTGGCGTAAACCCAGGGGTGGCCGAACCACAGGGGCCGGGCCCGTCCCCGGCGCAGCACGACCTTGGCGGCCGAGTCGCGGCTGGACCCCGTACTGGCCCCGGAATCGGTCACGAAAGCGCTCGCCGGCGTTGCTCGTTTGCGGGACATCGACGCATTATAGACGTAGCCGACCATGTTGCCCGCAAGACCCACCACGGCGCCACCCGCCCAGCCTAGGACCTTGGCATGAACGGCCTCCTCGACAAGCGCTTCGTGATGGTCGTGGGCAAGGGCGGCGTGGGCCGCACCACCGTGGCCGCGGCGCTGGCGCGGGCCGCGACCCGCGCGGGCCAGCGCGTGCTGCTCGCGCAGACCAACGCGCCCGAGGGTCTCGGGCAACTCCTGGGCAGCAAGACCGCCATCGGTCCGACCGTCACCGTCATCGACGACCGGCTGTCAGCCGTCAACATCTCGCCCAAGGTGGCCCTGCACGAGTATGGCGTCATGCTGCTGCGCTACGAGCCCATCTATCGCGCCGTGTTCGAGAACAAGCCCATGCGCAGCTTCCTGGGCGCCTTCCCCGGCCTCGACTACTGGACCATGCTCGGCAAGGCGTGGTGGCACACCACCGAAACGCAGGACGGCCGGCCCCGCTACGATCTCGTCGTGCTCGACGGGCCGGCCTCGGGGCATGCCGTGGCCATGTTGCGCATCCCGGACGCGGTGATGCGCGCCATGCCCAAGGGGCCGCTGGCGCGCGATGCCTCACTAGCGCGCGCCTTGCTATCGGATGCCCGCCGAACCTCGGCGGTCCTGGTCACCCTGCCCGAGGAGCTTCCCGCGCGGGAAACCGTCATCCTGGCCCGCGACCTGCGGGAGCTGCGCATTCCGCTGGGGCCCCTCGTCGTCAACTCCATGCCGCCGGCCGAGGCCGCGGATCCCACCGTGGCGAAAGTGCTTGCCGCGAGCACTTCCGCGCCGCCCGAGCTGGCGGGCCTCCTGGCGGGAACCGCCATCCTGGCCGCGCGCCGGCGCGACGCCGACCGCATCGTCGAGGGCTTGGCCAGCGACCCCGGTTTGCCCATGATCCATCTGCCGCGCCTGCCCACCGGCCAGCTCGGGCCCGAGGAGGTCGATCGCCTGGCTACCTTGCTGGTGTGACCATGAGAGGAGGAAATCGATGAAGAAGCTCGACCTGCGCAAGATCTGGAAGCACCTCTATCAACCCTCGGCTCGGACAATCCAGGTCGTGGAGGTTCCCGAGCTATCCTTCCTGATGGTCGAAGGCCGCATCGAGAAGGGCCGCTCGCCGGCCGACTCGAAGTCATTCCTCGAGGCGGTGCAGGCCCTGTTCGGCGCCTCGTACACCCTCAAGTTCCAGTCCAAGCTGCGCAAGAAGAACGCCATCGACTATCCCGTCATGGCGCTCGAAGCCTTGTGGTGGGTCGAGGACGGCCGCTTCGAGATCAGCAAGCCCGACAACTGGTCCTGGCGCGCGATGATGATGCAGCCCGAGCACATCACGGCCGAGATGTTCGCCGAGGCGATCGAGCAGTTGCACCGCAAGAAACCCTCACCCGGCCTCCATCGCCTGCGCCTGGAGCGCTTCACCGAGGGCCTGTGCATCCAGACCATGCACATCGGTCCCTACAGTACCGAACCCGCCACCGTCGAGCGCATGCACGCCTTCGCCGAGGAGAACGGCCACACCCTCGCCAACCAGCACCACGAAATCTACCTCAGCGACCCCCGTCGCTGCGCCCCCGCCAAAATGAAGACGGTGCTAAGACATGGCGTGGAAAAGAAGGTGTAGTCCATCAGCGCCGAGCGGCGAGGATTCGGGAGAGCGGCGCAGAGGCAAGGGAAAGACCGAACTCGTGTGGCAACCGAACTCGCCTCCGAGCCTCCGGTTCGCCCACACTTTCTACCGCCTCCCCTGTCGAGCAGCCCTATGGCAACTCTTCACCCTCACCCGCCGCGCTGCGCGCGTCGGCCTCTCCCGCTTCGCGGGCGAGGCGTTCGGCCGCTGGCGCGGCCGCCACCACGCATCGTGAGCTCCGGCGTCCCTTAGCATCCGGCCGACAAGCCGGGCCGCTGGCAAGGAGGGCCGAGAACCGGACCGGAATGTACTGATGTACTTGAGGACCGGAAGCGCAGGCCC
>JADGRD010000568.1 GCA_017881285.1 Pseudomonadota bacterium
GCGAAACGCTTCCTTTCGTGGCTATGCGGACTACATGCAAACGCCGGAATTTGCCCGAAGTCTCGAGGAATTGCTCCGCCTGGCCAAGCACGAGCGGATTGTCATCATGTGTGCCGAGGCGGTGCCTTGGCGCTGTCATCGCTCGCTCATCGCCGATGCTTTGCTGGTTCGGGGAATCCAGTCCGAGAACATCATGAGTCGAACGCGCCGCTCGGCTCACGCTCTCACGCCCTTCGCCAAAGTCCGCGGCACCACAATCACATATCCGGCCGAAGATTCGCGGCTATCCCAGAAGAAGACATCGCTGAAGCGTAGGTCGCCGCTCACGGGAAGACGAATAGCGGCCAGGTCCTTCGTCAGATGAGCCAGCCGATCCGTACATTGAAAGTTGGAATGATGGTGCGTCCGATGTTTTCCAGCGTGCCCCGCACCCGATCATCGGTGGGCTTCACGTACTGATTGTTCAACTGCTGACGCGTGGCCTCTGGGATCTGCGGGTCCGCCAGAAGATTGACCTGGCTCTTGAACGTGACCTGGCTGGGCGCGATGGGAACCTGCGCCGCCTTCGCCCTCCCAGCGAGAGATCGCAGCATCCAGCGTTGCGATTTCCCGCAGCGGTGCCGTGGGCGCGGCTTGGCCAGAGTCACATTCAAGTCCGTAGCTGCGCCGGACACTGGCCTCGGCAAGCGTCTCGACCAGTTCTTCCGCCACGGTTCTGGACATGGTAGGCACTCTCGCCGCTAGCGAATGCCGCTGCCGCTCACACCGCCCGTTCCGCCACCGGGCGCACCAGGCGTTCCCCCCAGTGCGTTTCCGGTCCCGCCAGGGGCATTGCCGGTGCCTCCCGGGCCTGGAAAGATCGGACTGGGCATCGGTGGCACAGGGGCGGGAAAGCCGGGATTTCCGGGCGCGGGAAACGGTGCGGATACCGCTACCGGCATATCGACCGCATCCACCTTCATTGCCGTGAATGCGATGAAGGAAGATGCAGTGACCAGGATACTGAGGACACGAGTGAGTGTTCGCATCCTGTCACCATGGAGCAAGCAGCATGCCTACTATGTTGCCGGCACGATTGATGACCAACGCTCGGAGCGTCTCAGCCAATTTGATGGTGAAGGCACATCATTTTGGCTGAAGAAGCCCCCAGGGCGCATCTCCTCGGGCGTCATCGCCACGGCCGACTCGTCCGTCGTCCAGAAGACGACCAAGCTCACGGCACCCACCATGGCCGCGACGAGACCTTGACGGCCGGCGCAAGAGGCGTCGTCATCGCCGCTGCATTCTGCGGGATGTTCCTGCCACGGAAGCCTACGACCACAACGGTAAACAGAACTCCAAGCGCGAGTATGGCAATGACCATGAACGCGACGAGCTTTCCACGGCCGGCCTTGCTGCCTTTGATCATCACGCGCATCTCCGGGTCTTTGTCCATGTTGACAGGCAACTGCATCGATTGTGCCGAGGCAACGTACCGGAGGAGGAATTCGCCTAAAGATGGCTCGCACAAGGCAGTTTGACGTGGAATGGTCTCACCCATGCCCAACTTCGAGAAACTAGCAGCCGCGACGAACATCGCGCGCGGACTCGCGATGGACGCCGTGCAGGCGTGCGCCTCGGGTCACCTTGGCCTACCGCTCGGAGCCGCCGAAATCGGCGCCGTGCTCTACGGTGAGCTACTTCGCCATGATCCCGCCGATCCGGCGTGGCTCAACCGCGACCGCTTCCTGCTCTCCGCCGGACACGGGAGCATGTTCCTTTACGCGTGGCTGCACCTTTGCGGATACCCGCTGTCGCTCGACGAGCTCAGGCGCTTTCGCCAGTGGGGCTCGAAGACGCCCGGACATCCCGAGTTCCGCCACACGCCCGGTGTCGAGGCCACCACCGGCCCGCTCGGGCAAGGGGTGGGCAACGCCGTCGGGCAGGCGGTGGCGGCCAAGATGATGGCGGCCCGCTTCAACACGGCCGAGCACACCATCTTCGATCACACCATCTGGGCCCTGGCCGGCGACGGTTGCATGCAGGAAGGCGTCGCCTCCGAGGCAGCCGCGATGGCCGGGCACTTCAAGCTCGACAATCTGATCCTGATTTACGATTCCAACTACGTCACGCTCGACGCGATGGCGGCCAAGTCGCAGAGCGAGGACACCGCCAAGCGCTTCGAGGCCTACGGCTACGAGGTTCTGCACCTCGACCAGGGCAACGACCTCGCCGAGATCCACGACGTGCTGGCCCGCGCCCGGGCTTCGAAGAGCGGCAAGCCGCGCTTTGTCCTGGCCCATACCCTGATTGGCAAAGGGATCCCGGAGGTGGCGGGAACCCAGAAGGCGCACGGCGAAGCCGGCGCGAAGTTCGTCGACCAGGCCCGCCGCGGACTTGGCCTGCCCGAGGAGAAGTTCTGGGTTTCCGACGAGGTGAAGACCTTCTTCGCCGAACGCCGCAAAGTGCTGGCGGCAAGGCACGCCGCGTGGCGAGAAACCTTCGCCGCCTGGCGCGCCAAGCATCCCGACCTGGCTGAGCAACTCGACGATGCCAACCGGCTGCGCGTTCCCGACGATCTGTCGGCCAAGATTCCGCCCTTTGCCGCCGACGCCAAGCTGGCCACGCGCAAGGCGGGCGAGACGGTGCTGCAGGTGGTGGCCAAGGAAGTGCCGTACCTCATGGGCGCCAGCGCCGATCTCTACGGCTCGACCTTCAACTACATCGCCGCCAGCACCGACTGGGACGAGGCGCATGCAGGTGGGCGCAACATCCGCATCGGCATCCGCGAGCACGCCATGGGCGCGATCCTGAACGGTATCGCCTACCACGGCGGCGTGCGCGGGAGCGGCGCGACCTTCCTGGTCTTCGCCGACTACATGCGGCCGAGCATTCGCCTGGCGGCCCTGGCGCGCTTGCCGGTGATCTACATCTTCACTCACGATTCGGTGGGCGTGGGCGAAGACGGCCCCACCCATCAACCCATCGAGACGCTGATGGGGTTGCGCGCGATGGTCGGGCTCGACGTGATTCGCCCGGCCGATCCCGAAGAGACGGCAGGCGCGTGGCTCGCCGCGATCGGGCACACGGAAGGCCCGACGGTCTTCGCACTCACGCGCCAGGCAGTCCCAATGCTTCCTGGTACGCCGTCGGCCAAACGCGAAGGCGTCTTGCACGGCGGCTATGTTCGCGTGCGAGAGAGCGCGCCGCTCGACACAATTCTCATCGGCACAGGGAGTGAGGTGCAGCACGCGGTGGCGGCGGCATGCGAGCTCGGACCGAGCACACGCGTCGTCTCCCTTCCTTGCTTTTCGCGCTTTGAACGCCAGATGGCCGACTACCAAGAGGCGGTGCTGCCATCCGCGTGCGAGCGGCGCGTCTCGATCGAGGCAGGCGTCACCTTCGGTTGGCGTGCCTTTGTCGGCAGTCGCGGCCGCATGGTGGGAATCGACCGCTATGGCGCGAGCGCCCGGGGAACGTGGTCATGGAAGCGTTTGGGATGACCCAAGCGGCGGTGGTCGCAGCTGCGCGCGCTTTATGAGGGCGTGGTGAGGAAGCCGATGGCCCGCCTCCTGGTATGCTCTGCCCCTATGGGTTGGGGATGGTGCGCGTTGGGTGTTTCTTTCGCCTTG
>JADGRD010000569.1 GCA_017881285.1 Pseudomonadota bacterium
GAGGGGGCGGCAGGGTGGTCCGCGCGGGTCCCGAGGCTCGCTCCTCGCTCCTTGCCATCCGGGCGCCTCGGCCGCGCTCTTTGCACGAGTTATCTTTTCGCGGCTCCTAATCGCCGTCGTGGACATGGAAGTGGGCGTGCGCGGCACCTTGGTGGTGGTGCTCGTGACGATGGGCGAGGCCGCTCGAGACGAGCAGTTCCTGATTGTCGAGCAGGGACTCGGGCGGGCCGTCGTAGAGCAGCGCGGAGGGGCGGGGTGGGAGCAGGAGAACGCGCGAGCCGAGCTCGGCCACCATGCTCAGGTTGTGGGTCGAGGCGATGACCGTGAGATCCTCGCGGTGATCTAGAAAATCCACGAACCGAGCACTAGACGCGGGATCCAGTCCGGCGGTCGGCTCGTCAAGCAGAAGCACCTTCGGCTCGATGGCGAGGAGCGCCGCCAGGGCCACGCGTTTCTTCTCGCCGCCCGAAAGCTCGAAGGGCGGGCGCTTCAGCCAGGCGTCGACGTCGAAGAGCTTCGCGTATTGCTCGACCCGGGCCTCGACGTCGGTGCAGCCGAGTTGCCGGGGACCAAAGGCGATCTCGTCGGCCACGGTTGGGTTGAAGAGCATGGCGTCCACGTTCTGGAAGAGGAAGACCACCTCTGACCGGAAGCGCCGACGGAAGGCCGGCTCGCCAAGCGCGAGACCGTCGAGAGCGCGGCCATCGTAACGGAGGATGCCGCCGGCGGGCGGCAGAAGCCCGTCGAGGAGCTTGAGCAGCGTGGTCTTGCCGCAACCATTGATGCCCAGGAGCACCACGCGTTCCTTGGGGGCGATGGCGAACGAGAGAGCCGCGAGAACATCGCGGTCACCCAGGCGCACGGATAGTTGTTCGAGAACGAAGGGCATCAGAAACCTCGCGAGCGCAAGGCGTCCGAGATCTCTCGGGCGTTGCGCGCGGAAAGGGTGAGCATTGTGGCGGTGACGCCGCCCGCATTGGCCAGCCCGTCGAGAACGGCCGGCTTGCGTGGCAAACGGCTCTGCAGGCCGAGCCAGGATTCCCGTGCCAGCAAACGCAAGGCGTGGATCTGCGCCAGGGTGATGACCACAAGGCGCGAAAGCGTCGGCCACGGCGCCAGGGCGCCCAGGAGATCGACCCTGCCCAGAACCGCGAAGGTGGCAAAGGCGATGAGGGCCGCGCGCAGGGCCAGCGCGGCGTAGGCGTGGAGATCGGGGAAAACGTGCAGGACGAAGCGGGCGTGCGCCCAGGTAAGGAGCAGGATCGTGAGGGAAAGCGGCACTGCCGTCAGGAGAGCGCGCCGGGCGGCGCGCGGCGCCTGACGGGGAAAGACGATCGCCACGCCCGCGATCGATCCCGCGAGCCACGCGAGGTTCGTCAGGGCCGAGAACGCGAAACAGGCCACGAGCCACGCCAGAAGCACGAACCGGCTGGTGCGCGCGCGCAGTTTCATCCGGTGTTCCTACCACGCACCCGCACGAGAACGCGGAATGCGAACAGGGTGTAGAGCGCCTCGATGAGGCCCGTCACGAGCAAGCTCGGTGCCATCATGGCCGCGAGCACGACCGCAAGCGGCGTGGGAAGCTGCCCGGGATCGAGAAAGTGCTGCAGTCCCAGGGTGAGCGCCACGGCCAGGGTCGAGACTTGCAGGCCGACGTAGCCGGCGACAAAGGCCCCGATGCCGGGAACGCGCCGGCCCAAAGGTTTCATGACCAGCCAGGCCGCCAAGGGCCCCAGCAGCCCCATGGCGAGCGCGTTCACGCCGAGCACGGTGATGCCGCCCGCGCCGAAGAACAGGGCCTGGATGACCAGCACCAGCGATTCACATACGAAGGCCACGAGGGGGCCGCGCACCAAGGCGAGCAGGCTCGCGCCGACGAGGTGCGTGGAGGTGCCGCCCGGCAAGGGAATCATGATCGTCTGCAACACGAAAGCCACCGCCGTGAGTGCCCCGACGGCGGGCAAGGCTTCGATTTGGTTCGGCCCGAAGTGCTTGCGGCCGGCCCAGATCCACAGCGGCGCGGCCACGGCATAGGCCGGAAGCGTGATGGTGGGGGCGAGGAATCCGTCGGGGATGTGCATGAGCGTTAGAGTTGAACCGTCCCGCTGAGGGCGAAGGACAGCCGGAAGTTCTCGAGGCCCTCCGAGCCTTGCTGCTCCGAACCTTCGTTGAGTCGCTTGAGCAGGGCCCGCTTCACGCCAAGCCCTAGGGCGATGCGCCCGAGGTAGGCGCGTAGGCCGAGGCTGCCGTAGAGAATGTTGCCGCCGGAGGCCTGCAGGCTGGTCATCGCCGCCGGGCCCGCGAGATCCTCGTCTGCGCGGTCACGCTGCAAGTTCAGGCCAACCAACTCGGCCACGAGGTCGATGCGCACCCTGTGCTTGGCATACGCGCGATAGACGAGAGCGGCGTTCACGCGCGTCTCGGCGCCGAACTGGTAGCGGGTGAAGCTGTAGTCGTGGGCGAAGAAGTACTGGTAATTGATCTCGCCCAGCCCCGTGAAGTCGGTGCTGAGCTGCTTGAGCACGGCCAGGCCCACCGCCGGGCTCGGGGCGCCGAAGCCGGTTTGTGTGTCGGGAGGGAAGTACTCGCCGTTGTCGCCCCGCCGCTGGGTCGGCCCCACCGGCAAGGTGCACGCGGCCCACAGCAGGAAGTGCCAGTCGCGAAGCTCGTCGAGGCTTTCCTTCTGGGGAATCAGCCGCAACCTCTCGTCCCACTTCCAGCCGAACGAAAGCATGAGGTTGGTGTCACCCAGGCCCGCATTGCTGCCGTAGCCGCCATCCAAGGACTTGAGGTTGAACGGCTGGAACACGTAGGCCGAGAGCCAGGGCGTGACACCGAAGCCGAGCGCCGCCAGGTTGAACCAGGAGATGGTCTTCTGCTCGGGGAACGCGACCCGGTCGTCCCTGGACTGGAAGGACACGAATTCGCTCTTGGCCATGGCGAAACCTAGTCGCCGCGGCAAGGTCAGCGCCGCGGCGGTCTCGAGGCCCACGCCCGGACCTTCGGGATCCGAGAACCCGACCGAGGCCACGCCGTGGTGGGCGTGGGCCGGCAGGGGCGCGAGCAGTCCGAGAACGAGGCAGGCACCGACGAGCTGCTTCATTTCTTGGTGCCTTTGCGTCGGTAGAACACGAGGAGCGCGGCGAATAGCGTGGCGATGACGAGCACTCCGAGGAGCGGTCGCAACACGAAAGCCCACGACGCGAGCCCGGTGGCCGACGCGGGCGCACCGGCCTTGGCCTGCGCCCGCCCCGGCGCCGTCACCGGCACGTCCAGTTCCAAGCCGTGCCCGGTGTCGCCGATGATCCGGACGTGCCAGTTGCCCGGCACATCCGGCACGAACGCCAGGTAGCCCGCGCGATCCGTGCGGCCCTTCTGGTAGGGAATCTTGGCGTCGGCCGGCGAGAAAACCTGGTATTCCGTGTAGGCCAACGCCTCGCCGTCCGCGAAGAAGGCCTTCACCGCGATAGCCCGTCCGCGTTCGATGCTGGAGAGCACCTCATGCGCGTGGGCGGGGCTCGCCAGCGACCAGAGCAGCGCCGCGGCGGCGATGCTGCCAGCGCGCGGCCTCAATGCGCGACCTCGAAGGTCAAGCTCGCCTCGAAGA
>JADGRD010000053.1 GCA_017881285.1 Pseudomonadota bacterium
CTCGACAGGTCGAGCAGGTCGTTGATGAGCTCGCCAAGACGCCGGCCATTGCGTTCGATGATGTCGACGAACGGGATCGCCGCCTCCGGGTCGCGCTCCAGCGCCGTGCGCAAGGTCTCGGCGGCCGAGCGCACCGAGGCCACCGGCGTGCGCAACTCGTGCGACACGTTGGCCACGAAGTCACGGCGGACGGTTTCCAGCCGCCGCGTCTCCGTCACGTCGAACAGCACCAGCACGAGGGCGCGCGGTTCGCCGGACAGGCGGGCCGCGTGGACCAGCAGGCGGCGCGGCTTGATACCGCCGAGCTCGATCTCGCCGGCCAGCGGTTCGCTGGCCGCAAGCGCCTTCTGCACGATGGCCTGCAATTCGGCGTTGCGAATCACCTCGATGGTCGAGCGGCCGACCACGTCCGAATCGAGGAGCAGCATGTCGCGCAGCGAGGGGTTGGCGAGCAGGATGCGGTGTTCGCCGTCCATGACCAGCACGCCTTCCCGCATGGATTCCAGAATGCGGCCCAGCAGGTCGCGGTCGTCGCGCAACTCGTGTACCGAGCGGGAGAGGTTGGCGGCCAGATGGTCGAGGGTCCGGCCGAGCTCGCCGATCTCGTCGGGTGACTCCAGACGGGTACGGGCCTCGAGATCGCCGCCGGCCATCCGGCGCGCGATACCGGTCAGCCTGCGCAGGCCGCGCGACATCACCACCGCGGCGACGAGGGAAACCAGGATCGCCGCCACCAGGGCAATCAGCGCCCCGCCGAGGAGCAAGGTGCGCACTCGGGCCTTGGCGCCGTCGACCCAGGCCAAGGGCAGGCTCAGCCGGGCCACCATCGCCCGCGGGCCGGGCATCGGCGTGGCGGCGTAGAGCATGCGCTTGTGGATGCTGGCGGAGTACCGGATGTCGTCCGTCGTCTGGCCAGCGAGGGCCGCCGCGACCTCCGGCCGCGTGCGGTGGTTCTCCAGCGAGGCGAGCCCGCTGGCCTCGACTTCGGAGTCGCCGACCACCGTGCCTTCGGCCTGGATGAAGGTCACGCGCGCCTGCGCAATCGGGCCCAGCCGGTCGGCGAGCGCATCCCAGTCGAGCTGTCCCGATGCCGCGGCGCTACCGGCGCGCTCGGCGACCATGCGCAGCCTGACGTGGAGATCCTGCCGGATGCGCTCCGTGAGATCGCGCTCGATGGTGGGCAGCAGGTAGATCTCCGCGGCGGCGACGGAAGCGACGAGCAACCCGAGCGAAACCAGGAACAGCTTGCCACGAACGCCGAGCCGCATGCGCCAACCTCAGACGTCCTCGGCGCGGTCCGCGAAGCGGTATCCCACCCCGCGCACGGTCTCCACGTAGCCGCCCGCCGCCCCCAGCTTCTCGCGCAACCGCTTGACGTGCGTGTCCACGGTGCGCGTATTGTTCTCGGGGCTCGCCTCCCATACATCGTCGAGCAGCGTGCCGCGCGACTGGACCCGGCCCCGCCGCTCCCAGAGGGTCCACAGGAGTCGCATCTCGAGCGGGGTCAGGGCGATCTCCTCGCCATCGACCCAGGCCCGGTGGGCCTTACGATCCACGCGCAGCCGGCCGAAGCGAATCTCGTCCTCGCTTTCGGGGCTGGCCGCCTGGCCTTGCGCCCGCCGGAGCACCGCCTGGATGCGCAGGACGAGCTCGCGCACGCTGAAGGGCTTCGCGACGTAGTCGTCCGCGCCGAGCTCGAAGCCGACCACGCGGTCGATCTCCTCGCTGCGCGCGGTCAGCATGATCACGGGGATGGTTCGCAGAACGGCGTCGCCCTTGAGTCCGCGGCAGATCTCGAGGCCGGAGACGTCCGGCAGCATGAGATCGAGCAAGATCAGATCGGGGCGTTGCTCGCGCGCGAGCGCCATCCCGGTTTCGCCGCGCTCCGCGACCAGCACTTCGTGTCCGGCTTGCCCGAGGTTGTAGGCAAGCACCTGGCGAATATCCGCCTCGTCTTCGACCACGAGTATGCGTGCCATGATGAGCGGAGTTCTACCCGCAAACGCGGGCGGCTGCACCCGTGCGGCGAGACTACACCTCGCAATCGACGATGCGCCGTTCGTCCCGCGCCGCCATCACGAAGGGCTTGACGGCGTCGTGCAGGGGATGCGCCTGGTAGGCGTCGAGGGCGGCGCGGCTCTCGAATTCGGAATAAAGCGCGATGTCCGACGAATTCGGCGTGGAACTGAAATCGAAGCCGACCTCCAGCCTGAGGAGGCCGGGGATCTTGCCGTTCAAGTCCTCGAGGAGACGTTTGATCTCCGCCGCGTTCGCGGCCTTGCCCCGGCCATTGGCCACCTCCTTGAGCCGCCAGAGCACCAAGTGGCGAACCATCAGGGGGCCTCCACGCTGCCGCGCAGGCGCGCGATGGCCGCGGCGACGCCCTCGGGGGCGCGAAACACCGCCGCGCCGGCCACCAGCACCCGCACGCCGGCGCGGACCACGGTGCCCGCGTTGGCCGGCCCGATGCCGCCGTCGATTTCGATGGCGCAGGCGAGCTTCCGCTGCTCGATCATCTCGCGCAGGGACGCCACCTTGTCCGTGGAGCTCTCGATGAAGGTCTGCCCACCGAATCCCGGGTTCACGGACATGACCAGGACTTGATCCACCTCCGGCAGGATGTCCGCGATGGTCAGAATCGGCGTTGCGGGATTCAAGACCACCCCGGCTTTCTTGCCCAGCCGGTGGATCTGCTGAAGCGTGCCATGCAGGTGCGAACATGCCTCCTGGTGCACGAGGATGATGTCCGCGCCGGCCTTGACGAAGTCGGGGATGTAGCGGTCGGGCTCGACGATCATGAGGTGCGCCTCGATGGTCCTGCGCGTGCAGCGCCGCACGGCCTCGACCACCAGCGGACCGAAAGTGATGTTGGGAACGAAGCGGCCGTCCATCACGTCCATGTGAAAACGCTCGGCACCGGCGGCATCCGCCTCTTGAACATGGGCGCCAAGGCGCGTGAAGTCCGCGGCGAGAATGGAAGCCGAAATTTCAAACTTGGTCATGGGTAAGTTCCGCGCGCACTATGCCGCTTGCGGCCCTCGGCTTCAACCCGGTTTCTGTCCCAATCTCTATTTCGGCGCGCGTCGGACTTCCCGGATCAACGCCAGAATCTCGCGGACGCGCGCGCTGATGCCCGCGTAGTCCTGCCGGGCGACGAGCTCGGGAGTGAAGAGATTCGACCCCATGCCCACGCAGGCCACGCCGGCGCCAAACCACGCGCCCAGATTCTCCTTGGTCGGCGCAACGCCCCCCGTCGCCATGATGTCGGTCCACGGACAGGGACCGCGCAGGTTTTTCACGAAAGCCGGCCCGCCCACCTCGGCCGCCGGGAAGAGCTTGCAGATCTCCACTCCCAGGGTGTGCGCCCGGTGAATCTCCGTCACGCTGCCACAGCCCGGCAAGTAGGGAATCTTGCGGCTGTTGCACAGGCGGGCGGTATCCTCGTCCAGGTTAGGCGCGACGACGAAGTTCGCACCCGCGGCCAGGTAGAGGGCCGCCGTGGGAGCGTCGAGGATGGTGCCCGCGCCGAGCACGAGGTCGGGCCGCTGCGCGGCGGCCCACAGGTCGACCTGCCGGAAAACCTCGATGGCGTGGTCGCCCCGGTTGGTGAACTCGACGATGCGCGCGCCGCCGTCGGCACAAGCCGCGACGATCTGCCTCGCGACTTCGACATCGGCCTCGTAGAAGATCGGGACGACGCCGATCTCTTTCATCAGGGTCAGGGTTTCCAGCCTTCGGTGTCTCGCCACGGGATCTCCTTCCGCTAGCGCCGCGGGGGCGGCGGCGTCAGTTTCTTCGATGCGGCCGCCGGGGGCAATGCCTTCGCTTCCGGGGGCGGCGCCGCGGGCACGGGCGCCGGCAGCGCGGGCGGCGGCGGCGGTATTCGATCCGGCACCACCGGTCCGGGCCGCTTGCGAAACACCGACCAGGTTCCCGACTGGGCCAGGAGCTCGAACATGCCGTGGTAGCCCCGCCACGGATCGTGGCCGGGCGGCGCGCTGTGCACGAAGTAATAGTCGAAGGTGGGCAACATCTTGGCCGGCGAGAAGCTCGCGGGCATCCACGGCGAGAGCGCGAATTCGGACGTCCCCTTGAGCCGGCACGGCATGTGGCGAAGCCCGCAATACGTGGGCGGCACCATGCTGCCCAGCGCTGGACGGAGTGCCGGGTAGAAGCCGGGCAGCCCGATAAGCGCCGACTCGACCTGCATGACCCGCGACCGGCGATCGAAGATGAGCCCCATCGCCTTGCCCCCGGGCGGTGTCTTCTCCGCCACCTCGACGAAGCCCGCCACCTCGACGCCATAGGCCCGGTAATGCAGATAGAGCTGCCGGCCGTAGAGCATACCAAAGACCAGCGCGGGCAGCGGCAAGGCGAGAGCCAGCGCGCCCCGCAGGCGCAGCAGCCCGGCCGGCACCAGCAGCAGGAACATGAGCAGCACGAGCACGGAGAAGCGCGGAAAGAACGTCATCAACTCCATCTCCTGGAGGTGATGGGGCAGTGCCAGGTAGGCGACAAGCGCGCCCAGAAAGGCGATCGCCCCCGCCACGCGCATGCGGCGCCGGCGCGCCGGGCGTGGTTCCAGCGCTGCGTCCTCCGGCGGCCAGGCCAAGAGCCCGACGCAGAGATAGGCGACCATGATGAAGAAGAGTCCCTGGCACGCCGGCACGTTGCTCTCGTCGACGAAGGCGCGCATGGCGTGCGCGGGGACGAGAAGAATGCGGTGCCACAAATCGGTCAGAATCTTGCCATTGCCCAGGTCGTCAAGACGGTGCCTCTTGAGGAACTTCCAGGCCAGCGCAGCCGTCAGCTTGGCCTGTCCGATTACCGGCGGCGATCGGAGATGCCAATAGGCCAGGCCCGTGAAGGCCGGCGCGAGCGCGCCCGCCGCCAGCAACTTGCGGCGCCATGGACCCGCGGCGAGCACGGCGAAGGCCAGCGCGGCGCACACGCCGTAGAGGAAATTCTGCAGGTGGCAGAGGAAGAGCAGCGTCGCGACCCCGGCGACGATGAACCAGCGCACGATGAAGACGCGGCGCTGGTCGCTGTACACGAGCTTGGTCATCTCGGCCAGCAACCAGAGCACCACGGGCAGGGAGAGGGCAAAGCTGATGAAGCCGTAGTGCAGGGTCAGATTGTAGGCGAGCGGGAAGGCGAGCAGGGCGGGTACGCGGCTGCGGCGGCAGGCCGCCAGCAGCGCGGCCATGGCCAGGGGCAGTCCGGCCACGTACAGAACAATGATGAGTTTGTGCGCGGCGAGCAGGCTCATGACCTTGCCGAGCGCGACCAGGGCGACGAAATGCGCGGCGTAGGGGGCGATGCGCAGGCCCCCCTCGTAGTAGGGGGCGTACGGCGAGCCAGGCTGGCCGACCTTGGAGAGCATGTCGGCGGCGGCGATGTGGAAGGGCAGGTCGAGCCCGGGCAGAAGCCGCGTGGCGAAGAGCGGCGCGAGAAAGAACGGCAGCAGCAGGAGGTAGCACGCCCCAAAACACCGCGCGTCGGAGAGCTTGCCCGAAGCCAACCAGGTCAGGACCCGGGCGCCCAGGTTTTGCGCCGGTGATTCATGCTGGCCTGGACTGGCCCCGCCCGATTCCGGTCCCTGCGCTTCGTTGATGCTGGTGTCCACGACGATGGCCGCGTGCCAGAGCGCGTCTGACGGAGATCCGACAGGCCGGCTACGGGCGCGACCGCCCCTGTATACAACGACTATTGGAAACCCTGGGAGGGTTTCCAACCCTTCCCGCACTCTGGCTCCAGGCCTGGCAACCGCCAGGCCGTCGGCAAAGCCGGCCTACGCCAACGCGATCCATGATCATGGGAACCCTGAGAGGGTTCCCATGCCCTCCCGCGCTCTGGCTCCGGCCGGCAAAGCCGGCCTACGCCAACGCGATCCATGGTATAGACTTCGCCAACTCGCCATGGGCCTGCTCGATATCTTCTCCAAAGAGAAGCGCGAGGCGCGCGCGCGTGCCGGAAATATCCAGCGCACGATCAATAAGTATTCTCAGTCCGGCGATCGCTACCGGGCCATGGAAGCCCTGGCCATCGAGGGCTCGGACGAGGCGCTCTATGGCCTTCTGCGCCGCTTCGGCATGATGTACGACAAGTCGATCGAGGACGAGCAGGAAAAGGAGTGGGTCTGCGACACCCTGATCAGCAAGGGCGAGTCGGCGCTGCCGGCGGTCAAGCGTTACCTGATTTCGGCGGATTCCGTGTCGTGGCCGTTGCGCGTCCTGCAGAAGGTCGCCCCCAGCAAGGACGCGGAGCTTGACATGGTGGCCGAGGTGCTTGCCCGCCACGAGCCGGGATACGAGCGCGACCCGACAAAGAAGATCCAGCTCATCCGTCACCTCGGCTTGATGAAGCACCCCAAGGTCCCGCCCCTGGTCGCCCCGTACCTTGGCGACATGGACGAGGGTGTGCGGTTCGCCGCCATCGAGGCCCTGCTCGCGCTCAAGAACGAGGAAGCGGCCCGCGAGAAGTTGCTCGAGCTGTTCGTTTCCGACAGCGAGGAAAGCCTGCGTCTGCGCATCCGCATCGCCGACGGCTTTGCCGACCTGGGTTGGCTGGTGCAAGGCCACCGGGGCAATGCGGAGAAGAAGCTGCCCGACGGATTTTCGCTCGACCGAGAAGGTCACATCCTGAAACTCAAGAAGTCCGAGTAATGCCCCGACGCACAGACATCCAGAGCATCCTTCTCATCGGTTCCGGCCCCATCGTCATCGGTCAAGCGTGCGAGTTCGACTACTCGGGCACGCAAGGCGTGAAGGCCCTGCGCGAGGAAGGCTTCCGCGTGGTGCTGGTCAACTCCAACCCGGCCACCATCATGACCGACCCCGAGCTGGCCGACCGCACGTACATCGAGCCGCTTACCGTCGACATCGTGACGAAGATCATCGAGCGCGAGCGGCCGGACGCGCTTCTGCCCACGCTGGGTGGACAGACCGCGCTCAATCTGACCATCGAGCTTGCCCAGGCCGGCGTCCTCGACAAGTTCGGCGTGAAGCTGATTGGCGCGCAAGTCGCCGCCATCGAAAAGGCCGAGGATCGCGACCTCTTCAAGCAGGCCATGCGCAATATCGGCCTCAAGGTGCCACTCTCGGGTTACGCCCATTCCTTGCCGGAGGCGCGCGCCATCCAGGCGGACATGGCGGCGAGCATCGGGACCGGGTTCCCGGTCATCCTGCGACCGTCGTTCACCCTGGGCGGCTCCGGCGCGGCGATCGCGTGGAACGTCGAGGAATTCGACGCCAAGGTGAATTGGGGCCTCCAGCAGAGCCCGCGCGGCGAGGTGCTGGTCGAGCAGTCGGCGCTGGGCTGGAAGGAATACGAGCTGGAGGTGATGCGCGACGGAAAGGACAACGCCGTCATCATCTGCTCGATCGAGAACTTCGATCCGATGGGCATCCAGACCGGCGACTCGATCACCGTCGCGCCGGCCATGACCCTGACCGACAAGGAATATCAGGTCATGCGCGATGCGGCCCTGGCCGTGATCCGCGAGATCGGCGTCGATACCGGCGGGTCGAACATCCAGTTCGCGGTCAACCCGAAGAACGGCGAGATGGTGGTCATCGAGATGAACCCGCGCGTGTCGCGCAGCTCGGCGCTGGCGTCGAAGGCGACCGGATTTCCCATCGCCAAGATCGCGACCAAGCTGGCGGTCGGCTACACCCTCGACGAGATCCCCAACGACATCACCCGCGAAACCCAGGCCTGCTTCGAGCCGACCATCGACTACGTGGTGACCAAGGTCCCGCGTTTCGCCTTCGAAAAGTTCCCAGGCGCGGATTCGACACTGGGCCCGCAGATGAAGTCGGTCGGCGAGGTCATGGCCATCGGCCGCACCTTCCAGGAATCGCTGGGCAAGGCGCTGCGCTCGCTGGAGATCGGCCGCTGGGGCTTCGACCTCGACCACGTACCGCCACTCGACGAGCTCAAACGCCTGATTCACGAGCCAGGCCCGGATCGCCTGTGGCAGCTCGCCGAGGCCTTGCGCGCCGGGCTTGCCATCGAAGAGGCATTCGCGCTCACCGCCATCGATCCGTGGTTTCTCCAACACCTCGATGCCCTAGTGAAAGAGGACGAATCCGCCCGCGAAGACGGTGCCAAGCTCCTCGACGATCCGGTGTCGCTGGCCCGGCGGAAGCGCATGGGCATGTCGGATCGCCGGCTGATGAAGCTGGCGGGCTCGACGGAGGAGGACGTGCGCCAGGCGCGCCTGCGCCATGGCATCCGTCCCGTGCTCAAGCGCGTCGACACCTGCGCCGCCGAATTCGAGGCGCACACGCCCTACCTCTACTCGACCTATGAAACTGGAACCCTGGGAGGGTTCCCGCCCTCCCGCGACGAGGAATCGCCAGCGAAGCTGTCGTTTCCTCACGCGAATGAAACCGGCACCGATGCCGAGCCCGCCGCCGAGTCCGAGGCGCAGCCCACGGGCAAGAAGAAGATCGTCATCCTGGGCGGTGGGCCCAACCGCATCGGCCAGGGCATCGAGTTCGACTACTGCTGCGTGCACGCGGTCATGGCCCTGCGCGAGGATGGCTACGAGACCATCATGGTCAACTGCAATCCCGAGACGGTCTCGACCGACTACGACACCGCCGACCGCCTCTATTTCGAGCCGCTGACCCGCGAGGACGTGCTGGAAATCATCGACGCCGAGAAGCCCGAAGGCGTCATCGTCCAGTTCGGCGGCCAGACCCCGCTGCGCCTGGCCGTGCCGCTGCAGAAGGCTGGCGTCAAGCTGCTCGGCACCAGCGCGGATGCCATCGACCGCGCCGAGGATCGCCAGCGGTTCGGCGAGCTGGTCACCAAGCTTGGTCTGCGCGCGCCGGTGTGGGGCACCGCCCACGGCCTCGAGGAGGCACGCGCCATCGCCGAGCGCATCGGCTACCCGGTCATGGTGCGGCCGTCGTACGTGCTCGGCGGGCGCGCCATGGAGATCGTCTACGATGCCTCCGGCCTCGAGACCTTCGTCGGCCGCGCCCTGGAAGCCGGCCGCAAGGAAAGCCTGGCCTCGGGCGGCGGCCGCGGCGACGAATCCGCTCCCATTCTCGTCGATCAGTTCCTGCGCGATGCCATCGAGGTCGATGTCGACGTGGTGGCCGACGGACGGGACGTGGTCATCGGCGGTGTGATGGAGCACATCGAGGAAGCGGGCATCCATTCCGGCGACTCGGCGTGTTCCCTGCCACCCTTCTCGCTGCCCCAGGCCACCATCGAGGCGATCAAGGAGCAGTCACGCGCCCTGGCGCGGGAGCTCGACGTGCGCGGCCTCATGAACGTGCAATTCGCGGTGCCGCGCGACGGCAGCGGCATCTTCATCCTGGAAGTGAACCCGCGCGCCTCGCGCACGGTGCCCTTCGTATCGAAGGTCATCGGCGTCCCGCTGGCCAAGGTCGCGGCCAAGATCGCGGCCGGCCGCACCCTGCGCGAGATGGGCATCGTCGAAGTCGTGCCCAAGCACATCGCTGTCAAGGAGGCGGTGTTCCCCTTCGTGAAGTTCGGCGGGGTAGACGTGCTGCTTGGCCCCGAAATGCGCTCCACCGGCGAGGTCATGGGCATCGATCGCAGCTTCGCGGCCGCTTTCGCCAAGAGCCAACTCGCCGCCTCGATGCGCCTGCCGGTGCCCAGTGGCAAGCCCATGACCGCCTTCATCGCGGTCAAGGATAGCGACAAGGCGCTGGCCACGCAGGTCGCGACCACCCTGGTCGGCCTCGGCTTCCGCATCATGGCCACCCACGGCACGCATGCCTGTCTGTCGGCGGCCGGCGTCGCCTGCGAACGCGTGAACAAGGTGCACGAGGGCCGACCCAACTGCGTGGACCGCATCCTCGACGGCGACGTGCAGCTGGTGGTCAATACCACGGCCGGCGCGACGTCCATCCGCGATTCGTTCTCGATACGCCGGACCACGCTCATGCGCGGCCTGCCCTACTACACCACCATGTCCGCCGCCCGCGCCGCCGCCGACGCCATCGCCCGGCTGCAGGCCGGCAGCATCTCGGTGTGCTCGCTCCAGGAATACCAACATGGCTGATCGCTTTCCCATGACCCCGCGCGGCCAGAAACGCCTCCGCGACGAGCTCAAGCGCCTGCGCGAAGTCGAGCGCCCCAAGAACGTGCAGGACATCGAGATCGCGCGCGGCCACGGCGATCTCTCGGAAAACGCCGAGTACCACGCGGCGAAGGAACGGCAGAGCTTCCTCGAGGGCCGTATCCGAGAAGTGGAAGGCACCATCGCCCTGGCCGAGGTCATCGATCCGGGCAAGCTGTCCGGCGCACGCGTGGTCTTCGGCGCTACCGTGCGCCTGGCCGACACGGAGTCCGGCGAGGAAACCGTGTACAGCATCGTCGGGGATCACGAAGGCGACATCAAGGAAGGCCGCATCGCCATCTCCGCACCGCTGGCGCGCGCCCTCATCGGCCGCGAAACGGGCGACACCGTGAACTTGCGCACGGCCAAGGGCTCGCGCGAATACCAGATCCAGGAAGTGAAGTTCATCGCCGTCGACGAGGCCTAGCCACCACGGCGCCGCCACCAGCCGTCCGGCCCCGGCACGCGCCCGCCCGCAGCTGCATCCATGTCTGCCATCGAAGCCGTCTTTCTCGACCTGGGCAACGTCCTTGCCTTTCACGACGATGTGGTTCTCTTCCGCCGCATGTCCGAGTGGGGCGGCGCAAAGCCGGAGCAGATCCAGGAGCGCATGCTGGGGCTGTGGGATCCCATCAACCGCGGCACCCTGGCCGGCGAGGATCTCCGCCACGCGGTGTGCCGGGCGGCCGGCGCGGATGTGGCCATGGCCGCCGCGCCCTTCTTCGAGATGTGGAATTGCCACTTTCGCGTCCACCAAGAATTGCTGCCGATGGTCGACGCTCTTCTCGACCAGGTGAAGGTCTTGCTGCTCTCGAACACTAACGCGCTGCACTGGCGCTTCGTCCACACGTTGATTCCGCAGTTCGAGCGGTTCCACGGCTTCGTGATTTCGTCCGATCTCCTCCTGGCCAAGCCAGACCCTGAGATCTTCCAGATCGCCCTCCAGCGCGCCGCCGTTCACCCCGCAAACGCCGCCTACTTCGACGATGTCCCGCGCTTCGTGGAAGCAGCGTGCGCGCTGGGCATCCACGGCCGCGTGTTCACCGACGCGCCGACCTTCCGCTCCCAGCTCGCGGAGCTGGGCCTGGAGATCTAGTCGCGTGAGGAGCCTACGCTTCGCTGGCTTTGCCGGCGGCGTACCTGTTCGTGGTTCCCATCGATCGCGTAGGCGTAGCCGGGCTACGCCCGCCGACCCTTCGGACCTCCCCGGCCCCAGCCCACCCCTCGGGCTTCGCCCTCGCCTCGGTCGGCACCAGGGACCACACCCAACCCGCCCTGCCCCTCGCGGCCTGCGGCCGCGACCCGTCGCGCCTCCGCCAGAGCGCGGGAGGGGGCCCGTGTCCCTCACCGGCCGCGCTACGCGCGTCCGCCTCTCCCACTTCGTGGGCGAGGCAATGTGGCCGCTTCGCGGCCCCGGAGGGTTCCCATCGATCGCGTAGGCGTAGCCGGGCTACGCCCGGCGTAGCCAGAGCGCGGGAGGGTTTGGGAACCCTTCGAGGGTTCCCATCGATCGCG
>JADGRD010000570.1 GCA_017881285.1 Pseudomonadota bacterium
GCCATGACGCCGCAGACGAACGCGCTCACCTAGTCAACGCAGAGGAACCTGCCCATGAAGGCCCTCGTGTATCTTGGTTCGGGCAGCAGCGCCTTGGAAAACCGACCAAGACCCGTGCTTGCGGGCCCCACGGACGCCATCGTCAGGATGGCCAAGACGACCATCTGCGGATCCGACCTGCACATCCTCAAGGGTGACGTCCCCAGTTGCCAGCCTGGGCGCATCCTCGGTCACGAAGGCGTGGGTGTCGTCGATGTGGTTGGACCGGCCGTCACGGCGTTCCAGCACGGTGACCGGGTCCTGATCTCCTGCATCAGCACCTGTGGCAAGTGCGCCTACTGCCGCAGGCTCATGTACTCCCACTGCACCTCCGGCGGATGGATCCTCGGCAACGAAATCGACGGCACCCAGGCCGAATGGGTCCGCATTCCCTATGCGGACTGCAGCCTCTATCGCATTCCAGATGATGCGGACGAAGAGGCCATGGTGATGCTGAGCGACATCTTCCCCACCGCCTTCGAGTGCGGCGTCACCAATGGCAAGGTTGAGCCGGGCAGCACCGTAGCGATCATCGGTGCGGGACCGATTGGACTTGCGGCCCTGCTCACCTCCCAGTTCTACTCACCAGCCCAAATCATCTTGATCGACCTCGACGACAACCGCCTGGAAGTGGCCAAGCGTCTCGGCGCCACGGCTACCATCAAGAACGCGGACGGCAGGGCCAGGGAGAGGGTCATGGAGCTGACCGGGGATCGCGGCGTCGACACCGTCATCGAGGCCGTGGGCCTTCCCGCCACTTTCGAGCTCTGCCAAGAGATCGTCGCGCCCGGTGGCACGATCGCCAACATCGGCGTGCACGGAACGAAGGTGGAGCTTCATCTGGAGTCGCTGTGGGACCGCAACATCACCATCACGACCCGGTTGGTCGACACCATCAGCACTCCGATGCTGATCCATGTCTTGCAGTCGCACAAGCTCGACCCCAAGCTCCTGATCACGCATCGCTTCAGGCTCGACCAAATTGTAAATGCCTACGACACATTCGCCGACGCCGCCAAGACGAAAGCCCTCAAGGTGCTCATCGAGGCATAGCCGGCATCCTGAAGACCCGAACAAGTGACGTGATTGGAGAACGATTGTGAAAGACGAAACCAGAACGCAGTACGTAACCCGCGAGAAGATCTTGATGCTACTCTCTGACGGTGAAGTCGCTCGCGTAAGCAACGTTGAAGCAAAGGCTCGCCTGCTTGACGGTGAGGAGTATCTCGACTTGGAGGAGCTCGATCAGGGGGTGCGAAGTGCACTCGGGACGACCACCGCGCCCATGGGCCGCGTGCTGCCACGAAGAGCGGTGCACGTAGGCACCTGGAACAAGATTCTGGAACAACTGGCGGTGTTTCACCCAGCGAAAACGCCTCCGGGAGCGTAACCAGTCTTGCCGACGGCGCATGCCGGTTGCGACTACCTACCATGTTAGCTCGAAGAGCGAAGCGGAGCTCCGGAACGCATAGGGAGAAGCACCAAAGCGGGCGCGCAGGATGGTTGCGCGCAGCGGTGCTCGGGTCGGACGATGCCATCGTTTCGACCGCGAGCCTCATGCTGGGCGTCCTGGCGTCTTCGGCGTCCCGGGGGGCCACCTTGATCGCCGGCGTAGCCGGCCTGGTCGCGGGAGCCATGTCGATGGCTGTCGGCGAATACGTCTCGGTCAGCTCGCAGCGCGACGCAGAGCGGGCGGACATCGCGCGTGAAAAGCAGGAGCTTGCGGGGCAGCCGCGGGCCGAGCTGCGCGAGCTGGCGACGATCTACGTGACGCGTGGTCTCGACGAGGCACTCGCGATGAAGGTCGCGGAGCAACTGAGTGCGCACGATCGGCTCGGTGCGCACATGCGCGATGAGCTTGGCATCGACCAGGCAGCCCTCGCGCGTCCGCTGCAAGCGGCGTGGATATCGGCCGCGAGCTTTGCGTCCTTCGCCGTGATTCCGATTGCGGCTCTTCTCGTGTCGCCAGCAGCCCTACGTCTCCCCATGATCGCGGCGCTTTCGCTCGTGAGTCTGGCAGCTCTCGGTGCGCTCGGCGGCCATCTCGGGGGCGCGCCCATGGCTGGGGCGTCCTTGCGAGTCACCCTCGGCGGCGCCCTGGCGATGGCCGTGACCGCGGCGATCGGCCGCCTGCTTGGCATTTCCGTGGGCTGAATCAGTTTGAATGACAAGGCACTTCATTTTGATTGAATGAGCCTGTCCGGCGAACCCTCCGGGGTACAACTACCTGAAGTCATACGCGTCAAGTCGCTGGCCTGATTCCTGCTCTAACCGCGTGCCTGGATGTAGGGATCCCCCGCCGGCGGGGTTCAGGGAAAACGCTCCGCGTGGAGGCTCTCTGCTCAGGACCAACTCAGACACAGGACTTCACACATGCACGTCGTGACCAGCAAGGAAGACGGTGGTAGGCCGTCGCGTGGAAGGACGGCGCTGCTCGCGCGCCTCTCAGAAGCGGCCCTTCTCAAGCGCGCGCGAAGCAAGGATGTCGGAGCTTTCGAGGAATTGGTCGGCCGTACGGAAGACAGATTGTACCGATTGGCCATGCGCTACGTTCGCAACGAAAGCGACGCGCAGGAGATTCTGCAAAACTCCTACCTTTCCGCGTGGCGAAGCCTGCCGACCTTCGAAGGGCGGTCGCAATTTGGGTCCTGGATACACAGAATCACGGTCAATGCGTCGCTCATGTTCTTACGAGTACGCCATCGTCACCCAGAAGTTGCAATGAACGATGTCGAACCCATGGAGTTGAACGAGGCTATGGGCCAGGCTGCGCAGGAGTCGAGAGCGCGCGAGGACTGGTCACATTGCCCTGACGAAGAATTGCAATCCGGACAGCTACGTCGACGTATTGAAACCGCGGTGAATTCACTTCCGCAAAACCTGAGAGCGATATTCCTTCTGCGCGACGTGGGCGAGATGTCAACCGAGGAGACGGCCAGCAAACTGGGAGTGTCCATACCAGCGGCAAAGACGAGACTGCATCGCGCTCGCAGAGCGCTGCGTGAATGCCTGGGCGACTTCGTCGCCTGCTGACGTCCAGAAGTTGCCAATCTGAACTTTGCACCCGGGCCTCCGTAACCTTCGCCTGCGCGGACCCATCTTACCGGGCGAACCCTCGCTGGTTCGGAAAGGCCCCCATGCTCATCCCAGCCCTCGTTCTCTTCGCTCTCGCTGCCGTCCTCGGCATTACACTCGCTGTTGCGATCTTCAAGAAGAAGGAAACCTCCAAGCCTGTCGCGCTCACCCACGGCGCCTGCGCGGCCGCCGGCTTGATCATTCTCATCCTGTCCGTCGTCAACCATCCGCAAACCCTCCTCATCACCGCGGTCGTGCTCCTGGTGATCGCCGCCATCGGTGGAGCAGTCCTCTTCGCCAACGATCTCCGCAAGAAGACCGGCCCCGTGGTCCTCGTCGTCATTCACGCGCTCGCCGCCATCACCGCCGTCGTGCTCGTGCTCCTCGTTGCCATCCAGTGAAGGCCCACCGTGCGTCTCTTCGGCCATCCCATCCATGTGATGCTCATCCATTTCCCGATCGCGCTGTGGCCGGCGCACGGCCTTC
>JADGRD010000054.1 GCA_017881285.1 Pseudomonadota bacterium
AGGTTCCACCCGTCCGGTTGCCTCCAGCGCCCGTCGACGTGCCGCCCGTAGCGCTCCCGCCGGTGGCAGAGGTGGTCCCACCAGCACCAGGCTGCGTGGTGCTTCCGCCCGTTCCGGTGGTCCTCCCCCCGGTACCGGGGGTGGTTCCGCCGGTGCCCGTCGTGCGGCCACCCGAGCCTGGTGTGGTCCCGCCGGTGCCGGTGGTAGCGCCCCCTGTGCCAGAGGTGGTGCCGCCTGAGCCTACGCTGCCGCCGGTGCCCGTGATGGCGCCTCCTGTGCCAACGGAACCGCCGGTCGCGGTCACGCCGCCGGAGCCGCTGCCCCCCGACCCGTGTTGCTCTATCGGCTGTGTATTCCCGGAACAGCCGACGAGACAAGCCAGCCATACCGTGACGATGGCACACGGTGCCACATGACGCGATGTGATACAGAATTGAGTGCGCATAGTCATAATTGCCCCGGCGCCGGGAACTTGTTACGCGAAATCGGATCAGAGATGCGCGACGCGTCAACAGCGCCAGCTTCCGAGCCTGCCCCCAGTTCGCGTTGGGTTGGGCTTGCCTAGAATTTGGAACAAGACGCCGTCGACCCTTCGCCGCCACCGGTGAGGCTCCCGCCGTTGCTAGGGCGGCGGCGCGCGCCCCGCCCCGCCCTGGTAGGCCGAGCCCCCCTCCCCGAAGGCACCACCCGCGGTCGTACTATCCGTCGGGTTTGGTCGTCAACCGGCCTGCTGGCACATCGCAGGACAGGCTGGCTAGGTTGCGACTCCGCTTCAATTGAATGAGACCGGCCCGATCTCCGATTGACAGCTCAAGGAGCGCACTACATTCTCGATCTATGCTTCGCGCGACCAAGGCCGAACCGGTCGAGCAGGGCGAAGCCGCGCCCGCGGAGGAGGACGCAAGAACGGCGGCCGGCGACGGGCTCAACCAGCTTGCGCGCGGGGCGCTCCGGGGCGACCCATTCGCCTTGCGGCAGTTCCTGCGAGCGATTGCGCCCTTGGTTCGCAGCGTTTGCCGGGGCATCATGGGTCGCGAAAACTCGGAGCTCGAAGATGCGATTCAAGACTGCCTGATCGACGTCGTGCGCGCGCTGCCCCAGTTTCGTTTCGAAGCCGACGTTTCCCATTACGCGACGAAGATCACGATGCGGCGGGCAATTGCATCGCGCCAGCGGGCCAGGGCTCGCTCCATGCGATACGCGTCGATGGACTTGTATTCTCAGCCGGTCGCTAGCTTCGACCACGCGTTCGAGGCGCGCGCGGATCTCGTGCGCAACCTGCTCGACGAGCTCAACGAGGCGCAAGCGACAGTTCTGCGCTTGCGTCTCATGCTCGGTCATTCCATTGGCGAAATCGCCTGCATCACGGGCGTTTCGGTAAACACCGTCAAGACGCGATTACGGCTCGGCAAGAATCAGCTTCGCCGGCGGCTCGAGCGAAGCGGGGAGGGCCCGCGTGCACGCTGAACACGACATGCAAGAGCACCCCGAGTCGTTGCTCGATCGCGCCATCCGGGGCGAGCTCAGCCTCGACGACCAGGCCACGCTGAAGCGCCACCTCGCCGCGTGTGCCGAATGCGCGATGGAAGTCGAAGGCGCGCGCCTGTTTCGGTCGTCCATCGCTCTGGCAGAGCAGGACGACGCCCTCAACCACGCGGCGGTCGAAATGGCGCTGGGGCGCCTCCAGGACGAGGCGCTCGATCGCCAGGCGGTCGAGAAGGCGATGGCCCGCCTGCGGCAGCCCGATGCCTTCGGCGAAAGGTTGCGGCGGTGGCTCGGCTCGCCACGCTGGCTGCGACCAGCGACCGGCTTGGCGCTACTGGGCGCGGCTGCGGTTGTGGTAATTGGGTTCGCCCTGCACCAGACGCGGAGGCCAGCACCACCGTCGATCGCACAAGTGGCTTCTCCGCATACGCTCCTCCTCGACGACGGCTCCGAGATCGCGCCGGTCGACGGGGCGACGGCGATTCAGCTCGCCGAGCAGACCCCCGCGCGCACGACCGTGCGCCTGCGGTCTGGAGGCGCGCAATTCCGCATCCGTCACGACAGTCGACGGGTGTTTCGCGTCGACGCGGGGCCACTTCAGATCGAAGACCTGGGCACGGTTTTCCGCGTCGAGCACCAGGCTGGGGGCGGAATCCATGTGGCGGTCTCGGAGGGGCGGGTCGCGGTCCTCTACCCTGCAACCCGGCTGCGCGTCGAGCTCGGTGCCGGCGAGGACCGCGTGTTTTCCTCCGTGCCCGAGCCGAGCGAAGCGGCCGAGCCGGCGAAGGAAGCGCCGAAGGCACCGGCTCCAGCGGTCGCCGCGTCTCCCGCCCGCGGCCAGCCTCGCGCTCGCAGCGCGGATGATCCTGCTGATCTCCTGCTGGCTGCGGACGTCGCCCGGCGGTCAGGTCGCCCGCAAGCGGCGGTGGCGCCCTTGCGGCGTCTCGTGGAACGCTACCCGAGGGATCCGCGCGCGCCATCGGCCGCGTTCACGCTCGGCTGGGTCCTGCTCACCGATCTCGGTCACGCACGCGAAGCTGCTGCGGCCTTCGCGGAAGCCGAGCGCATTGCGCCGCGGGGCACCTTGGCTGAAGATGCAGCGGCTCGCGTAGCCGAAGCCTGGCAGAAGGCAGGCGACGCGCGGCGTGCCGCCCAATCGGCTCGCCACTACGAACAGATGTATCCAACCGGCCGGTACGTGACCCTGATGCGCGGCTTGGTCGACGAACATTGATCGGCACTGTCATCGCGCTCCGGCTCCTTGCAATGAGCACCGAAGGGGCACCTGCGGTGGTCGATGAAGAGCCCGTACTGACCATCGATCCATGCGTCGAGGTCGACGAAACCACGGTTCGCGAAGTGATGGAGTTGGAGCTCTGGGACGCCCGCCCCCGCAATGCAAAACTCCCCACATCGGTGAGCGTGCGCTGCGTCGGCGACGCGCAGGAGATTCGGATAGAATCGAGGAGCGCTCCCGAGCAGGACGAGGCCCGCGCCATCCAGCTCTCCTCCGTCGCGGACGCCGCCGCGCCCGCCGGGCGCCAGGCCCGATCGCGCGAGTTGGCGTTGGCCATTGCGGAGCTCATCCGGCGGCGCGAAATCGCCCCCCCTGCCCCTCCGGCGACGCCCCCGCCTCCCCCACCCCCGCCCGTGGTCCCGGCATTGGTCGTCTCGCCGGCGCAGCCGGCGGAAGCGGGCCGCTGGCAGCTCGGCATCCTCACGACGTACGACTACTTCGGAGGCGGGCAGAGGTTCATCGGCGGCGATTTGTTCACCGCTGCGCGCCTGGGCCGTTGGTTCGTGGCGGAGTTGCGCGCTGGGGGCCGCATCGGAGCTGACCAGCCCTTGCCCGGCGGACGCCTGTCCACCCGTGCCGCGATTGTGGGCGCAGCGGTGGGGATCCGGTTCTGGCCGGAGCGCCTGATTGGGTTCGCGCTGATGCTGCGCGCCCAGGAGTATCTGGTTCAGTTTCGCGCCGAAGCGTCCGGTGACAGCCTTGCCCGCACGGCGCTTCTCGGCGCGTTCGTGCTCGCGGCGGAGCCCCGGCTCATCGTCGCGCTCGCCCGCCACTTCGAGCTGGAGGCGACCGCCGCCGTGGGTCTTCCACCGCGCGGAATCGTCGTCCGGATACAGGGAAACGAGAGCCAAAGCATGTCGGGCCTTGTCCTTTCGGGTAGTCTTGCAGGGGTACTCACGTTTTGATCCACGCCAGCAGCAAGACTCGATCCCGCCAGCCGCGGACGCGCGCTCCCTCCGTCGTCCAGGGGACGCCGGTGGTCGGTTTCTGCGTCGTCCTGCTGTCGAGCGCGGCGTGCACGAACACGACGCTGGACCTTTTCGATCCTGACCTGGGCCTTTTGGCACACTGGGCGCTCGACGAGGCGCAGCCCGGCAACATCGCCGTCGATTCGTCCGGGTTCGGAAATCACGGCACGCCCTCCACGAACCCGCCCATTCCCACGACGGACGTGCCCCCCGTGCATTTCCCCGATCCGTACAGCCTGTCCTTCAACGGACAAGATCAGTGGATCGAGATGGACAACCCCGCCCTCTTGAATCTCGGCGGCCCCATCAGCGCGGCGGCCTGGGTTCGCCCCGCGGCCCTCGACGAGTACCGTAACGTCGTGGCGCACGGATATCGGTGGGATCCGGGCTACAACCTCGCGCTTCGCATCTACTCCGGCGCCTATCAATTCACGTACTGGGACAGCGCCGACCACGTCGCCAGTGCGCCCGTTCCCGCCTCTGACGTCGGGGCCTGGGTTCACCTATGCGGTGTCTTCGACGGTACTACCTACACCGTCTATCGCAACGGCGCGCTGGCGGCTTCCACTGCCGATACGTCGGTGCCACCCGCGAATGTCGATGCCGTCTGGGCGATTGGCGCCCGGGCGCCACAGCCCACGGGCGGCGTTAACTACCTGCTGCAAGGACAAATCGATGACGTCCGCATCTATGGCCGTGCCTTGACCGCGGCCGAGGTCGAGGCACTCTATCGCAGGTAAGGTCAGGGTAGAGCGATCAGGGCGTGCTCACGACCTTGAGCATGACGACGCTGTGACTTGCCACGCCGCTCGCGGTGTAGGAGCCCGTGAACGAGCCGAGATCACTCTTGGCCCACAGATCCCGAACCGTGGCCGCGCCCGTCGGAATGCCGATCTGGCTCCACTGCACCGCGATGGATGCGCTTCCGGAATCGTTGCGATTGAACAACGCCACCGCTCGCGTGTTCGTCCCCGACATCTCCTTCGACCACACCTCCAAGCCGGTCGCTGGCGTGGCCACCACACGACCTTGCTTCCCGAGCGGGTCCTGGTTGACGGCGATGACTTCGGGATTCGTGAGCGTGGCCTTGGTCGTCGCGCTCATCTTGGTCAGGTCGTTCCCCGTGATGAGGGGCGCTGCCATGATCGCCCACATGCTGAAATGGGCGCGTCCTTCCGTGTCGCTGAGGCCATTGCCAACCTCCAGCATGTCGGGATCGTTCCAGTGTCCCGGCCCCGCACCGGCATACTCGGGCTTGTCCTTGTCAATGAGCCGAATCACCTCGCTCCACTTTGCGGAGATGTCGAACTCGATGCGCCACATGTTGGCGATTGAAACCAGGTCGATCGAACAGTTGCTCGGGACGCAATAGGGACCTTGGTCCGCTGGATTGATGCTGTAGAAGATGGGGCGACCGGTGGCCTTGAGCGCGTCGCGCATCACGGCGAATCCGCTCATGGCCCCTTGGCATTTGTCGTACTTGAGATAGTCGACTCCCCACGAGGCGAACGATTGCGCGTCGGTGGTTTCGTGACCAACGCTGCCCACGCCGCCAGTATAGCCGCCGTAAAGCCCGGCACAAGTCTTCGTGTTGGGCGTCGAGTAGATGCCAAGCTTGAGGCCCTTGCCGTGAACGTAGTCGGCGAGCGCGGCAATTCCCGACGGGAACTTGCTCGCGCTCGGCTTCAGCTTGCCGCTCCCATCGCGCCCATCCATCCAACAGTCGTCGAGATTGACGTACTGATAGCCGACATCCTTCATGCCGGTGGAAATGAAGGCGTCCGCCATGCTCTTGACCAGGGCCTCGGTCAGGCCGCTGCAATTGAACGCGTTCCACGAGTTCCAACCCATGGGCGGCGTCGCCCCGACGATCGTCGAGCCGCCCGTGCCACCGGTCGTGGTGGTACCGCCTGCGCCCGTCGTTCCCCCCGTACGGGCACCACCGGCGCCGGCAGCGCCACCGCTACTCACACCGCCCGTGCCCGAGACGCCGCCGCGGCCGGTCGCGCCGCCGGCCGAAGCACCACCCGCACCCGTCCCGCCCGCTCCACCGGTACCGCCCGCAGTTGCACCGCCCACGGCGCTGGTGCCGCCGGTCGCCGAGTTGCCGCCGGTCCCGATCTTGCCGCCGGTGCCACTGCTGCCGCCGGTGCTAGTCGCGCCACCTGTCGGGTTCGCCCCGCCGGTCCCGGTCGCACCACCCTTGCCGGTAACGCCGCCAGTGCCCGTCACGCCGCCGGTGCCGCTGGTGCCGCCCGTGCTGGTCGCGCCACCGCTACCCACCGAACCGGAAGTGCCGCCCGTGCTGGTCGTGCCGCCCTTGCCACTGCCGCTCCCCCCGCTGCCAGCCGAGCTGCCACCGCCCGACTGGCCGCAGCCCGAGACGAGAAGGAAAGAAAAAACCACCACAAGGGTCAGGCCGGGTTGAAGGCGAGGTGTCTCCTCATGCGAGGACCTCCCGGTGGAGGCGAAGAAACTCTCGTGCATACCTGCAATCATTTCGGCGCCCAGGATTCTGCGGCGCGGTTTCCTCGAAACCGACGTCAATGGCGAACGCATGGTCATGGCTCCTTTGTCGGGGATGTCCAGGGGATGGTAAATCGCGGCCAAGTCAGCCGGTCGGACCCGTCACCGGCCAGGCATGGTAAGGGTATGCATCTCTTGGTATTTGTCCTGGGCTCGGGATGTTGTTACGGGATTTGCTGAGACAGCACGAGATTTCCTGACACAGCGGGCGCGGGATGTCTCCCAGGCGATGTGAGCGCGGCAACAGGATTCCGCACGGCGGACGACACGATGCACCAGGAGGCAAAGGCTAGGTACCACCAGCCACGCTCATTGAATTTCCGATGGTTCTGCGCACCTCTTCTCCCAAGAACCTTACTCCTGAGCTCGGAGTCGGTGGGCGAAAGCCGATCCGCACAACAGTGCGTGTCAAATACGCAGGCCGCCGACCATCGATCGGGTCTGCGGAATCCTGCAGGGGAACGAATTCCGGGTTCTTGACGGCAACGGCTATGGACTTGCCCTGTGGGCGGCGAACCAGCGCTGGGAAGGGTCCTGGCACCAGACGGGTTGGTTGAGCTATTCACTCGACAAGAACCCATCGCATCGACAATATCATGGCATGGACTCCCGATTTGCGCCGGCCGAGGCGGCGTCGTTGCAGCAGGTCAGCAACTGGGGGGGCCAGCGGCGTGCCAACGGACGTGAGCATGTATGGTTACGTGCCAGACAAGGTGGCCACGAATCCTCCGATTTTGGTTCTCATACACTCTGGAGATACACAGACATGAATCGCTATCGAAATCGGATTCTCGGGGTCGCCTCGCTCTCCATAGGCTTGCTCCTCACGGCGCCAGCGCGTGCGGGGACGTACTCGAAGGTCAACCAGAGCGACTGGCAGGCCGGAGTTACCGGCTTGCCAAGCTACGTCAACATGTATGACTATGTCCCAAGCATTGTCGCGAGCAAGCCTCCCATCGTGGTGTACTGCCACCATTGCCAGGGGACTGCGAGCTCGAGTCACAGCTCGAACGTCACCCTCGAGTCGATCGCCGAAAAGAACGGCTTCATCATCATCTACCCAGAAGCCACCGGGGAGAACTGTTGGGATGCAGGGTCCAAGAGATCCCTCAAACACGGCGGCGGAGGCGACACGGGGGCCATCGTCCAGATGGTGAAGTACACCCTCTCCAAATACAGTGGCGACGCCGGCCGGGTGTACGTGGCGGGCGACTCAGCTGGAGGGATCATGACCGAGGCACTGCTGGGCGTGTACTCCGACGTCTTCATGGCCGGCGTGTCGATCATGGGGGTTCCCTGCGGCTGCTGGGGCCAGTCGGACTACAACGATACCACCGGGACGGGGAGCACCGCCCAGTGGTGCGGCTCCTGCGCGGGCGGCACCGTCACCATGACCGGGCAACAGTGGGGAGACCTCGTTCGTTCCTATTTTCCCGGCTACACCGGACATCGACCGCGCCTGCAGCATTGGCATGGCGCGAGCGACTCGACACTCAACTACAAGAACATGGCCGAGGATATCAAAGAGTGGACGAACCTCCTTGCTTTGAGCGAAACCCCGACCGGGACCGAGGCCAACACTCCCAAGAGCGGGACCACGCACCAGTTCTGGAAGAATTCTTGTTATACGGTCTATGAGACCTTTTCGTTGGCGGGCGTCGGACACGCGGTGTCGTTCGACGGAAACGCGGGCGCTGCCTATTTCGGCCTCGACAAGGCCGGTGGTCAGGATCCAGAGACGGCGGCCTGTCCCGGAACCGGTGGCAGCGGCGGTGCGGGTGGCGCGGGCGGAGCGACCGGGGCTGGCGGTACGGGCGCGGCCAAAGACGCTGGGCCTGATGGAAGAGGCGGCGCAAGTGACGTGGGCGGTACGGGCAGCGGCGGCGTGCAGGGTAACGGCGGTAGCGGCAGCGTAGGGACCGGCGGCAGGTCGGGCACCGGTGGCACCGGGGGGACTGGCGGCAGCGTCGGCGGCGGTGGTATCACCACCAACGGCGGATCCTCTGGCGGCCATGGCGGTGACGTTGGTACCGGGGGCGGAGCAGGCAGCGGAGGCACCACCGCCAAGGGCGGCACGGGCGGCGGCGGTGGTGCGGTTGGAACCGGCGGCAGCGAGGGAAGTGGAGGAAGTTCCGCCAAGGGCGGTAGCGGTGGTGACGGCGGAGGGGGAGCCCAAGGCGGCGGCGGAGCGAGTGGTCAAGGTGGCAGTGCAACAGGAGGCGCGACGACGAGGGGAGATACGGGCACTGGTGGTTGTGGGTGCGCCCTAGGAGGTCATGCGGGCGATTCGACTGCTAGAGTGGCAACGCTGCTTCTCGCTGCACTGGTGTTGGTGCTCCATCGTCGCAAGCGCCAAGCCCGTGGTGTCCAAAAACTCATTGCCACGGCTCGCGCCGCCTCCCGGTAGTAATAGTTCAGGAGGCCACCAGTGCCCTGGTGGAACCACTCCCCGAACAAGACGGGACCACCACCGGGAGTGCCGGCGCGCCCGGGCATTCACCCGGGGCGCGGTAACGAAGCGAAGATATCGCTCGGGCTGGAACTGGCGTTTCGCTCGCAGACCAATCGAGTATCCCTTGTATTGTCGGCACGGCCGAATCTTGTCACCGGACTGCTCTGTCGCAGTCGGGACCTTCGAGGACGCGGTCGCGGGCTCAAGCAAGCAGTTTCCCTGACAACTCCGGACCAGCCGCAACAATAGTAGGGCGTGGGAAGTGCCTCCTTGACTCTGCCACATTCCGCCCCAGTCCAACCGAATCACGGCATCCGCGCTTTTGACCGCGACGACGAGACCTGCCTGCACGCCTATCAGCGAGAGCTCGACTACCTGCTGCGGACGCTCAAACGCTTGGGCGTCGGACCGGTCGACATCGAGGATCTGGCCCAGGACGTCTTCCTGATTCTGCACCGCAACTGGCAGCAGTATGACCCCACGTGCTCGCTGCGGCCGTATCTGTTCGCCATCGCGTTCCGCGTGTCCTCGTCCCATCGACGCCGGCGATGGCGGGAGGTGCCGCTTCCCGTGGTCGACGGCCCAGACTCGACGCTCTGCCCCGACGGGCTGCTCGAGGCCGATCAGGCGCGCAACGTCGTCCTCAAAGTCCTGCAGAGTATTCCGCTCCCGCGACGGGCGGTGCTGGTCATGCACGACCTGGACGAAGTTCCCGTGCAGATCGTCGCCACGGCGCTTTCGATTCCCGTGTTCACCGCCTACTCACGACTGCGCAAGGCGCGGCGCGAGCTCAGGAGCGCCATCGTGAGGATGCAGGAAAGGGGTGCCATTCGATGAAGCCCGCCGACTCCGCGCAAAGACTCCCCCGATTCTGCCCGACGGTCGAAGCCTTGCTCGCCCACGAACGCGTCATCGTTTCCCAAGTTGAGATCGTCCGCGCACGCGCGCTGGCGCGTGCGCGCAACGCGCTCAAGGCGGGTGACTTCGCGGGGCACGCGACGCCGTCCGTGCCGAATTACGGTCGCCCGCTGTGGTTCGCTGCCGCGGCCGGAATCGCTCTGCTGGCTTCCGTCGCCGCCGCCTACCAGGTATTGCGGAGCCCGACCCCGAGCGCGCTCTCGCCGCATCTCCTACAGTATGCGCAGGTCGCGCCGTCGTCAGCGGTGGCGGAAACAGTGCCGGCCCCCGCCGCGAAGTCGGCGCCCCTGCGTGCGGTACCTCCAGCGAGCGCCCTCCCTGCCAAAGCCCCGGGGACGAGTCGCCCGACGAGCCCGGCTGCCAAGCAAGAAATCGGCATCGAGGAACTACGGCTGCTCGAGCGCGCCCAGCAGTTCGCCGCGCGCGGCGACCACGCCGGGGTCCTCGCCGTCACCACCGAACATGAGCGCCGCTATTCTGGAGGCCGCCTGTGCGAAGAACGAGAGGCGCTGCGCTTGCGAGCTCTGATCGGCCTCGGCCGCGACAACGAAGCACGCCAGGCAGCCGCGCGATTTCGCCGTGATTTTCCCCGCAGCGTTCTGCTACCCAAGCTCGACGACCTGCGGGTTCCTTCCCCGTGAACCCTACGGCCGTACCGCCCTTTCCGGGCGGAATCGGCCTCAAGACCGCGCCGTGGTATGCGTGCGCCATGGCAGTTCCTGCCAAGTCGCATGGGGAAGGCTTGGAAATCCTTCCCGGGCAACGAATTCTGACAAGAAAGGGCCTCCTCCGACAAATTAATGTACTCGAGATTCAAACGGTGACGCATATTGCCACGAAATGCCCTCATCCGCAAGTCGACCACCCCACAGTCAGCACGAGAATCCGCAGACCCGATCCCGCGCTTTGGGCCCCCTCTATGGGCTAAACTGTCGCGAGACGAATCGGCACTCCCTCCCGCCGGCGAGATGTTCAGACAAACTAGGACAGGAGAATGAAGATGGTATCCAGACCTGCTGCCCCACAACCGAGAGTCAACCGCGGCATCCGTCGCCCCCGCCCAACCCACGTTCTGGCGGCGGCGGCGATGGGCCTCCTGGTTTTGGCGGACGGACGGGCGGCGAGCGCAGCCACCATCACTGTTGACGCGTCGAAGCAGACGGCGGGGAACCCGCACTTCTGGTCCGCCGCCTTCGGTACCGGGAAGGCCAAGCTCGCTCTGCGGGGGGATTGGCAGACGCACTACGCGATTGGCAACCGCGAGCTCGGCGCGCAGCGCGTTCGCGGCCACGGCATCCTCAATGACGAGATGGCCCTCTACAAAGGCGCGGGCTCGTACGACTGGAAGAATCTCGACACCTACCTGACGGCCATCACGTCGGCGGGAATGCGCCCCATCATGGAGCTCGACTTCATGCCCACGGCTCTGGCGACCGGCACCGACAAGACCCCACCCAAAGACTACAACGAGTGGAAGAACTTCATCAAAGCGCTGGCCCAGCACTGCATCGACAAGTACGGCGCGGATGACGTGGGGAAATGGTACTGGGAGGTGTGGAACGAGCCGGATTACGACGGGTTCTGGACGGGCACGGACATGAATAAGTACTACACCCTGTACGACAACACGGTCGCCGCCCTTGTCTCCGTGATGCCCAACGTCCTTGTCGGTGGGCCAGCGACGACCAATGCCGGCCCGGTTTCCGCTTTCTTGGCTCACTGCAAGAGCGCGGGGACGCGCGTGACCTTCGTCTCGTCCCACAATTACCCCGGTGGCGGGGCAACCGGTACCAGCGCAGATGCCAACAACCTGGTCAGTGACAACAACACTCGCATCAGCGCTATTACCGGCAACGGCTATACGACCTCGGCCGTGAAATCGTTCAACACCGAATGGAATTCGTCGTATTCCGGCCAGGGAGGCAACGTGGGCGACGCGACCAACAGCATGGACAACCACTGGAA
>JADGRD010000571.1 GCA_017881285.1 Pseudomonadota bacterium
TCGCGCCTGTCCGCGTCGAGGTGCGCCAGAAGCCCGTCGAGAATACGCACGGCATCCGCGCGCTCGGCGGCCTCGGCCGGCCCACCGTCGCGGTGATCGCGAAGCGTGTCCATGTCGTCGAGGGCATGCGCGGGCCGATGGCCGGGCTTGCGCTCCCGGGCGCGGAAGTAGTGCCGGACCACGTGCAGCAGAATCTTGTAGAGCCAAGTCTTGACCTGCGCGCGCCCCTCGAACTCCGGCAGCTTGCGATGGGCGACCACGAACACCTCTTGCACGATGTCGTCGGTATCCGCCGGATCGATGCCCAGCCGGCGCGCCGCTCGCCAGATGAACTTGAAGTTCTCCTCGTACAGGGTGTCGAAGTCGGGCAACGCCCGGCAGGCCGGGCTACTCTCCGGCTGCGGACTGGCCGCGGCGGTGGTGTTCCTGCGCAACGAAAGCAGGCTCATGCCCCTTGATTGTGCCCGGCTGGCCCGCGATCCGTGATCAGAATTGCACCTCGACGCCAGCGGTCAGCCGGCCGCCAACTGGCCGCGCGCGGAAGATCGGGCTGTCCACGTTGCGAAACACGAAATTTGGGCGCCACAACGGGAAAACGGCATCGGCGTGCAGCGGGAAGTGCAACCACGATGTTGCCTTGATCACCACCACGCCGCCCGCCCCCAGCCCGAACCAGGGCGTGGTTTCCGAGGTGTTCTGGCTCGCGTGAGACCCCTCGCCGTGCACGGCCCCGATTTCCGCCTCCGCGCAGGGACCCGCGTCCACGCTGGATTGCAACATCGTCCAGCACCCCGCCAGAGTGCCCGCGAAGAACCTGAACCTTCCGTATCCACCGGACGGATCAGGCAGCGGCTCGCTGCGCACCTCCCGCAGACCGTAGGCCGCGCGCAATTCCACTCGCCAGTGCTCGCGTCGAAGACCGACCGTCGCGCCGAGGCCCACGTCGGGGCCAGGCAAGACGCCGAGATTGCCCGCGGCACCCAGGCCAGCGAGCCCGAAGGTGGCGCGCGCGGCGCGGGACGGGGATGGCGCGGCCGCGGCAGGGGCGGGCGCGGGGGCCGGCGGTGGGCTCGGCTCTTTCTCCTTGCCCTTGCCGGCATGGGCGGCCACGGCGTCTGGATCGATCATGAGCGCCACAATGAGCGCGGTCGCGCTGGCCAGGCCCTGGCAAGTCACCGCCTCGATGGTCCGGTGACCGCTGGCCGTGCCCGACTGGGTTTCGAGCGTGACCAGCCAGAGCGAACCGTGCTCGACCGTCGCGCGCACGGACAAATGCTCACGAGCGCGATCGCGGGCGGCACCACCCAGGAGCTCGTCGATCTCCGCCTGCACCGAAGCTGCGGGCGGACAGCCTGCGGGCGCGCTCCACTCGAAATCGACGCTGCCCTTCTCTTCGGCGCGAACCAAGGAGGTTCCCGCCAGGAGGCAGCATGCGAAGGCCAGACTCTGTAACCCTATGTGCGCGCATTCACGCATCGGCCGATCATTGATCGCACAACTTGCGGGAGTGGGCATCAGGGAGGTCCGTCAGCGATTCGGAGTACCGGCTCCCGCCGCCTGCTGGGGCGGCACTTCGGCAGACCGTGACGCTGTCGCATCGCCGAAAACTTCCGGCGGCACCAGTGGCTGCGATTCCCGCGAGAGGAAGGCTTCGAGGTCAGCCGCCGCGGAGGCTGCGCGGGGTGAGGCGATGCGCGCGTAGCAGGCCGCGCGCGCCTGGAGAAACCAGGCCTCCCAGAGGGGGTGGGGCTCGAAGCCTTCGAAGGCAGGCCCGCACAGGTGCTCGGAGTCGATCTGCCGCGCCAGCCCGAGTCTGACAAATTGGCGTTTGTCCTCCATGAAGTACGCGGCCAGCGGCGTCGCCAGGGCATCGAAGAGTGCCCGGCTCGCCTCGGCATGCCCTTGTAACCGCGGGGCAAGATCCGAGATGAGCGCGGGGAGCCCGGCGCGAAGGGAGACCCAAACCTGCGTTCGCGAAATCCACAGCGCCGCGACGGCATCGGCCGCCGCCTCGTCGAGCCGATTCTGCTTTTGCCGAAGCGTCGCCCGAATGGTCAGGACTTCCGCCGGGTGCGACTGCTGCAGCCGCGAGATGATCTCCAGCGCACGCTCGTCCCCCGTAGCCGCGAGCGCCTGCGCCACCGCAAGAATCTCGGTCAGGGTGCGGGGTTCGAAGGGTTGCGCCTTGAACGCCGCCGCGCCCTCCGGCCCCTGCAAGGCTATTTCGACGCGACGGCGAAGCTCGGCTGGGCCATTCACACGCCCCAGGCGGGTGAAGAGCATGACTTCCTCGTTCCAGAGGTCCCAGTCGACCTCGCCCTTCGCCACCTCCGGGCGATCTGATCCGATCTTCCGTGACAGTTCGATGAGCTGGGTGATGGGCTCGCTGGTGGCCAGCCCGACCGTCCTCGCGAAGCCAAACTCGACCTGATTGGTGTCATCGCGGTTCTGCTCGGAGGGGTAGGCCTGGGCCAGCCCGGCGGCGAGTCGACGACCTGCGAGGTGGTGCGCAAGAAACACCTCGAGGGAGTCGGTTGACCAGGCGGCCCGAATGGCCTTGTCATAGGGCGGTTGCGCGAGACGCGCCCGCAGCGCATCGGCATCGATGGGCGACGCGCGCGTTCGGGCCACCAACAAGAGATCGGTGGCCTGCGTGGCCCAGACTTCGACGTTGGAAAAGACAGAGGCCAGTGTCACCAACACCGAGCGGACGGTGGCGGCGTCGGTCTCATACGCCTGCAGCCACTGCAGGAAGACCCCGTCCTTCGATAGTCGCTCGCGCGCAGCCGCATAAAACTCATGGGTGTAGAGGCTCGCAATGCCGGCCCGGTATGGATTCGAGGGCTCGGAGAACACTACGTCGTACTGTCGCTTCGAGGTCAAGAGGAGCTCGCGTGCATCGTCGAGGTGGACGGAGACCTTGGGGTTCTCGAGTGCCGCCGCGTTCACCGCGGCGCAGGCCTGGGCGACGTGCAACATCGCGGGCTCGATCTCCGCCACGTCCACCCGCTCGATCGAAGGGACGCTGGCCAACCAGCCTGCGGTCGTCCCGGTACCGAGCCCGATGACGAAGGCCGAGTGCGGGTCCGGAGCAAGCGCGGCTCCGACCAGGCCGCCCATGATTTGGGTACCGGCGTCACTCAGCGCGTTGCCGTCGATCTTGCCGTTGACGACGAACGCCAGCCCTACCTGACCATAGAGCGCCACACTGCTCTCGACCCCGTCTTGCTCCCACAGATTGGAGCGATTCCACGCGTTCGCCCATTCTTTGAGGGCGTTGATAGACGTGCGCGTCGAGGCCGTCGCGCGCCCCGCGCCGATGGCGGAGTGCCGCCACGCCGAGGTCGGCCCCTGCTGGATCAGGCAGGCGAAGGCCAGTGTCACCGTAGCAGCCGCGCTCACCGTCAAGAATAGGCGACCTCGCCGGGGCACGCGCAGCGAGAGGGAAAGCGCCCACAAAGACTCGGCTCCCATCGCAATGACAACCATCTTCCACGCGCCCAGGGCGGAGAGCATGGGCACGAGGCCAAAGCCCCCTGCAATCGAGCCGATGATGCTGCCGCCAGTGTTGGACGCATAGGCGATC
>JADGRD010000572.1 GCA_017881285.1 Pseudomonadota bacterium
CCCCTCCAGATGTCCGACACCGCGTCTTCCACCAACTGACGCCCAAGCCTGCCTGCGACTGTCGAACGATCTCGCGTTCAGCAGCGGCGCGCAAGCGCCGTCTACTGCAACGCGGGGTTAGACCGCTCCTGTGCCGCGAACTCGGTTGAAGGCGCCGCAGTTGGGGCACTTGAAGACGACGTTGCTGATCTGCCCCAGCGCTACCTTCTCGCAGATTACATTCTGACAAGAGCCACAGAGGTAGTTGTGATCTGAGGCACCTTTGATGATTACGTGCTTGCCCTTATGGGCGTAGACAAGCACCGAGGCGGTTCCGGGCCGAGGCTCGGGAATCACCTCCATTTGGATGGACTTCACTGTTTCCATTGGTGCACCACCTGCAATAGAGACCTCCGGAATTTGTCGAGTTCGGGCACGCACAGATGCAGTCTGGAACCTGCCAGATAGGGCTGATCGGTACCACTCTCATCGAGCAAGACCAGCTCATTGCATCCAAGCTCCACAAGATCTTCTGTTCGCACGTGACCGTTGTGATGCTGAAAAGCGTTGCGGATTTGGATATGGCGGCGGATGTGCTCGGCCTGTCCCCTGATGTCCGTCCCACCACCCAGAATGCAGTCCACCAGCCTGAACCGTTCCTGGTATCTGTCGAAATCGAAACTGCGAAGCACAGCAGCTCGAATCTGTTTGTCGAGCGGACAGGCATCGCGAAAGTCGAGCTTTACCTGCCTCGTCTTCATCTCGGTCAGCTGTCGTGTGCCGGCCAGGTGAAGATCGAGATACTCGCCGACGATTTTGTGAAGCAGATCGTTCCAGCGCTGCACGAGCCTCCCGTGGAAGACCTCGATCACGAAATCGGGATAGACACTCTTGAATGCGCGCAGCTCGTCGATGGGAATGGGTTCGATCCGGATGCCGATTCCGACGGTCGCGGTAACGAGAGTGCTGTCGACAAGCGAGTCGACGAGGCGGTCACCAAGCTCATGACTCGTTCGGGCGAGCAGGAAACTCTTGAAGAGGTCGAGGCATTCCGCGACGAAGCGATCGAGTTCTGCCGAAGCGTTGGGGACGATGTTGGGACACATGGTGGTCGAGCCAGTCTACCTTTGTATTAGGACGCAGAATCTCGCCGTACGGCGTTTTTCGCAAGCGGTGGCGGGCGGCGTAGATCCTCTGGCAGGGCCAGCTCCCGGTCGAGCACCTCTAGGAATTTCAAGATGTTGCCGGTTGCGGATCCTCCGTTTTCCGGAGATGCCCTGTGCCATCTTGCTGTCCAAACCCCTAACGGCAGCAGTGATTGCCGGTGACCCCTACTGGCGTTGGCGACTTCCCTAGCTCAACGCCGCGTGCACGATACTGGTCAATTCCTCGTCGGTGAGCACGATGGGGTTGCCACGCATGCTGCTGGCGGCCTTGGCCCTCTCGACGAGCAACGGAACCTCGTGCGGTTGCACGCCGAAGGCCGCGAGCTTGGGGATGGCGAGAGCCGAGGTCAAATCGGCGACCCAGCGGGCGGCGTCTTTGCCGTGCGCGAGGAGATCGTTCAGTTCTCGATAGCGGTGGAGGCTGGGGCTTTGCGGCGCGCGCTGCTCGAGGGCGGCGACATTCGCGGCCATGACCGGCGGCAACAGCGCGGCGCACACGGCTCCGTGCGGGGCTTTCCACATGCCGCCCAAGGGAGCGGCGAAGCCGTGCACGGCCCCGAGCCCGGAGTTCGCCAGGCACAGCCCGCCGAAGAGACTGGCGACGGCGAGATCCTCCCGTCGCTCGGCCGTCAGGCCCTCTGCAAAGGCCGGCCGCAGCGAGCGGGCGATGCGGACCACGCCCTCTCTGCCGAGGCCCAGCGTGAAGGCGTTGGCACGGATCGAGACGAAGGACTCGACCAGGTGGGAGAGGGCGTCGAGGCCGGTCCGCGCCAGGATTGCGGCGGGAATGCCCTCCAGAAGATCGGGATCGACCAGGGCCAGGATGGGCAGAAGGCGTGGGCTGCGCAGGCTGGCCTTGACCCGCGCCTCGGGCGAGGCGAGGACGGCATTCTTGGTCACCTCGGCACCCGTTCCCGCGGTGGTGGGAATGGCAATGCACGGCAGGCCGGCCCGCGGCAGGGGCTTGCCCTGGCCGACGATCTCCATGAAGTCGAGCAGGTCGCCGTCGTTGCCGGCGAGCGCGGCAATGGCCTTGCCGGCGTCGATGGCGCTGCCCCCGCCGAGGGCGACCACGGCGTCGCACTTCTCACGCGTGGCCAGGGCGCGGCCTTCGTTCACCATGCCGAGGGTGGGCTCGCCGGGGATGGTGTAGGGCACCACCGGGAGCTTCACGCTGGTCCGGAAGGCGTCGGCATGGCGAGAGGATCGTCCCGTGACCAGCAAGACTCGCTTGGCCCCCATTGCGGCGAGGGCAGGCCCTGCCTGGGCGACAACGCCAGCGCCGAGCACGATGCGGCCGGGCGCGGCCAGCTCAAACGCGGCCATCGAGCGCCCAGGTCGCGGTGGGGGTCACGGTCGCGCACGACTTGTTCGTACGCGGCTCGGCCATCATGGGCGCCACCGTGTCCCGCCAGGCCAGGTAGTGTGCCGTTTGCTTGTGCGCCGCCGCGCCTTCGGGCCCACGATAGACCTCGATGAGCACGAAGCGCGTGGGATCGGCGGCTTCCTGCGCGACATCGAAGCGCACGACCCCCGGCTCGCGAAGGCTCGTCGCCGCATTGGCCAGGCTGGCCGTGCGAAAGGCATCGACCGACTCCGGCAGCACGTGAACGTAGATCAACACCGCCAAGTACGATTCCGACATGGGGGCAAATTTACCGCACTTCCGGTCCCCTCGCTCCCCGTCCGCATCTCCGGTCCCGGCAGGCAAACCAAGAGGACGTGGCCGTGCGCACAGGCTGGGTGGAGCGCCGCGCTCGAGATGGCTTAGACTCCTTTCATGAGAATCGTTGGCTTTGCGTTGTTGGCAGCGATGGCCGCAGGGTGCTCGTCGAAGTGCTATCCGGACTGCATCTATGGATACGAGCCGGTACCCGGCGAATGCGGCTGCAGACCAATTCCCGATTCGGGCGCGGGTTCACCTGGCGGGCCGCTGGCGAGCTGTGTTCCCGGGTCGGCGTGCGCTGATGGCTCGAGGTGCATCGAAGGATGTCCCTATTTGAGCGGTTTCTCTGCCAACCCTGCCAACGGCATCTGCGGCGTGCCTGGCCGGGACACCTGTGGCTGCGGAGCGGTCCTCGACCCTTGCGTAGCGCCAGAAACGGTTTGCCTCATGCCCGCATGTTGTGACTACCAGGGGATTTGCGTGACGCTGGACGAGCGCGCCGCCATCTGTGCCCGTCCCGAAGGCACGCGTTTCGACTGCACGACCCTCGACGCGGGGCTTTGACGAGGGTCGCCCCTCACCGGCCGCGCGTTGCGCGGACTGCCTCTCCCCGCTGCGCGGGGCGAGGCAATATGGCCGCTACCGCGGCCGTTCCGTTCAGTACCCCAGCCGCGGCGACAACAACTTCTCGGCCTCTTCAACGCTAACCTTCTTGCGGCGTGCATAGTCTTCCACCTGATCGCGGGCGAGGCGGCCGACG
>JADGRD010000573.1 GCA_017881285.1 Pseudomonadota bacterium
AGTTGCTCGATCTGGAAGAAGGGACACTCTGTGAGATGAGCCTCGCCATCCACCACGTCGCCGGCCAGGCTATCGCAGTCGGGCGCGCCGCAAGCCCCACAATCGCGCTTGGGTAACTGCGACCAGATCTCGCGTTTTTGCCGCTGGCGGGCCGCGCTCTGCCGGAGGTCCCCGTTGGGCTGTGACACCGGCCGTGGGGAGATCGCCGTGTCCAGCTCGAACAGGCGCGCCTGCATCAGACCGCGCACGCGTTCCTCCTTCACCGGGGCGGGATCCCGCAATTGGCGGACGATGTTGTGCAGATAGCGTTGGGCCGAGTAGCGGCTGGCGATGGTCAACTGGCCGCTGAAGCAGCCGTCACTGCAAATGTAGGCATTGACGAAATCGGCGCCTGAACACCGGCCCGTCTCGACCTGGTCGAGGACGTAGATGACGTCCTGCAGACCCTTGACCGAGATCGAATTCACGTTGCGCATCCCCGGGATTTCGCCGCTCGCCATCACCCAGCGCAGACCCCGGATGCTCACCTGATCCTCCGCTACGGCGCCTGGGCTGTTGCGGATCGCGCGCAGGAGCGGCCCGTACAGCTCCGAAATGGAAAACGCGCCGTCGAGCGATGAGGTCCGGCGGCCGAGCGGTCGCTCGATGGCATCCACCAGCGCCGTGCAGGGGCTGATGTAGAACATCCCGATGTCCGCGGGTGCCACCCCATGCTCGGCGGCGAGGCGTTCGCGGTTGAGCTTGGAAGCCACTTCGCGCGGCGTATCGATGGGAATCAAGTGGGGGATGAGATCCGGGTATTGCAGCTGGATGAGACGGACCACCGCGGGACAGGTCATGGAGATCTTGGGCCACGGCCCCTGGCATTCGGTGAGATAGGCGTCGATGGCCGCGGCCACCATCTCGCAGACCCACGAGATGTCGCAGGCCAAGTCGAAGCCCAGCGAGCGGAAGGCGCGCAGGATCTGGCCCGGGAGTACGTCTTCCCCGAACTGCCCGTAGAGCACGAGAGAGGGAATCGCGACCCGTACCTTGAAGCGCTCGAGATCGGCCGAGGTCGAGGTGCGCGCGCGCAAGGCGGCGTGCTTGCACGCGACGATGCAGGCGCCGCAGTTCACGCAGAGCTGCTCCTTGGTCTGGACGACCTTGTCCCGTACCCGGATCGCCCGCGTCGGACACACCCGCGTGCAGGCTGAACACCCGACGCACTGGCTGTGATCCGCGATGATGGAGTGCCCGCGCTCTGCCACTGGTGCCTCCTAGCCTGGCTTGGGGCGTGGGGTGGTGTAGACCGCGTAGCGGAGGGTGGTGCCGACCCCCACGTCGGACTTGACCTCCAGCTCGTCGGTGTTGCGTTGGATGTTGGGCAGCCCGAGCCCGGCGCCGAAACCCCGGGCGCGCATCGCCTCGGTGGCGGTGGAGTGCCCTTCCTGCATCGCCCAGGCGATGTCGGCGATGCCGGGCCCGCGATCCGCCACCTCGACGCGGATGAGGTCGGGGTAGACCAGGACGTCCAGCGTGGCCTCGCGGGCGTACATGACCACGTTCATCTCCGCCTCGAAGTTGGCGATCGACAGCCGGCGGATCAGAGTGCTGGGCAGCCCGAGCTGCTTGAGCAGCGCCTTGACTTGGGTGGCCGCCTCTCCGCCGTGCTCGAAGTCATCCCCTTTGATCCGGAGCGTTTCGCGGTAGAGGCTTTCCCCATCCATGGCTCACTCCTTGCGCACGGCACCTCGGAGCCCATGCGCGGACAGTCCACTGCACGCCTCGAACATGCTGAGTCCGGTGAGGAGCAAAGGCAGCTTGCGTTGCCGGGCGAACGAAATCGCCTCATCCCCCGGGCGCTTGCCGGCCACCACGACGATGGCGGCCAGGTCTGCCACCTCGGCGGTGTGCACCATCTGCGGGCTCGCCAGCCCGGTAACCAGCAGCGCCCCGTGCGGCGCCGAGGCTAGGACGTCACTCATCAAATCCGCGGCGAAGCAGTGCTCGACCTCCAGCCCGAGCCGTTCCGCACCCGAGAGGATTTCACAGGTGAGCACAGAGACAATGTGCCGCAACTGCACGAGCGAAGCTCCGCGCGGGTGCAGCTAGCGCAGCCCTACTTCGTAGAGCTTGGTGGCGACCTGCCAGCGGTTGAGAGGCGTGGACAAGACGGTGATCTTGGCCTTCTCCGCCATGCGCAGAACGTCGTCGGCGGGGCGCTTGCCCTGGGCGAGAACGATGGCGCAGACGTCGACCAGATTGGCGGCCGCCACGGCATTGGCGTGCACCTGCACCGTGACCAGCAGATTGCCGGGCTTGGCGTTGGCGATCACGTCGCTGATCATGTCGGAGATGTAGACCCCCTCGATGTCCTGGTCGAACACGGGTGTGAGCTTCTCCAGCCCGAGCTTGTCGGCGATGTCTTGCAGTCTCATGTGGTTCTCTCCTGCGCGCTTAGGCGACGGAATCGTTCCCCTCTGTCATGTTGGTCAGACTGAAGTCGAGCATGATCTGACCGCTCGACACCTGCTTTCCGATCGCGAAGAGGTCGGGAAGAATGAGGATCTTCTTTCCCGGGGTCCGCAGGCGATCGTTGAAGGCGCGGTTGAGCCATTCCAACTTGGTGGCGGACACCTCGCAGGGCGAGCCATCCGGAGCATCATAGGTGATGGCGACGTAGATCGAGACACCGACCGAGTGGGCGGTTTCGCCAATGCGACGCAGCCGGGAGCTGGGTTCCAGGCAGGCGTAGTAGAGGAGCCCGAGCAGCTCGCCGTAGCGGGCCACCTCGCCGGTGACGGTGTCACGCACCGCGAACTGCAGCGACTGCGCGGCCTCCTTGAAGTGCCACTCCTCGCCCCCTTCGCGATAGGCCTGCTTGGGGGGCGTCACTTCGGCGCAAAAATAGCAGCGCGACCGGCCCGAGGGGGTCGCGCGTTCCACGATCACGAAGCCCGGCAAGGTGTCGACGAGCTCGTAGCGCGGACTGCTTCCTTGACTCATGCTGACTGCTTTCTTGGCGGGCGGTCTATATATCACAGAGCCATCTGGGAGCCGCAAGCCCGCAGGGGTGACAAATCAACTTCTTTCCACCCCGCATGGGCAGGTGCCTGGTCCCGGAGGGAGCGCTGTGTCGAAGGACCCCTTTGCCGAGGAAAACGAGCGTGATTCTGAACGCTTGCGAGGGCTCGGGACGGCCCTGATCCCGCGCCTTGGCACGGGATCAGGGCTTGACTTGGCAATTGTCGATCGGGCAACCTCAACACTAGTAATCGCAAAAGGCCGCTCAAGCGGATTGGGTGCCGACGACCCACCCTAGTTCGGGCGCGCTTAGGTGCGTGTGGGTTTTTTGCTTCGACGTTCCGCAAGCAAGGAGACATCCATGATACGCATGCGTTCTATCCGTTCTATGGTGACCGCCCTGGCAATTGTGGGGAGTGCATGTTCATCGAGCAGCTCCCCTTCTTCGGGAAGCGGCGGTAGCCATGGCACCGGGGGAGCGGCCAGCCAGGGGGGGACGACGGGAAGTGGTGGGGTCGTACAGCCGGGAACGGGTGGAGCGAATGGCACCGGCGGGCGCCC
>JADGRD010000574.1 GCA_017881285.1 Pseudomonadota bacterium
TCGGTCGATATCGTCAGACAAGAGTAAACTCAGCCCCGACATCCACCACGGCGTCCCGAACGGCACGCCGACAGGCGCGTCCGGCTTGGGCGCTACTTGGTGTAAGATAAGCCATCGGACATCGGGAGAGGCGCTACAACGATGGCAAGAAGGGCACTGAAGTTCCTACGCTCATAAGGAGGCTGGATGACATGGAACGTGCTTGGCGAGTGTCGCTAGTTTGCATGACGGCGTTCTTGCCCTTCGCTCTTCCCACGATGGGGTGTGGCCGCTCACCGCTCGGGACTTGGGATGGTGAGGCGAGGTCGGTGGCATCCAGTGACAGCGTTCGGCGCGACGCTGGCCCGTGTGGGGATGCACTTTGCGCGGACAGCGAGTTCTGTGTCACCTTCGAATTCGCAGGCACGCCCTCCGCGCCGAGGTGCTATCCGAGGGAAGGATGCGACCTACTGTCGCAGTCCTGTCCGTTCCTGACGTGCGACCCGCCCTCCGAAGCCAGCCACTGCCTGATTCAGACGAACGGGAAAGGGACCCCCACGCAGTGTTCCTGCGAGTAGCGGTCGATTGCTGATCGCTTGTCTACTGGCATAGGGGGCACCCGGCGAGCCAGGCACGTCGCCGGCGAAAAGGCCCGTGGCCTAGTCTCGCTCGATCACGACCGTGAAATTCTGCATGAAACGATACTACCGTGCAAGAGACCGCCCAACCAATAGGCGTTGCGGCGCTTGCGCGCCGCAGGTTAGCGTCAGACCGTTGTGGCCGCGCAGACGGCGGTGAGCGCGGCCGACGATCCGCTCGACGATTGGGTGCGCGAGCTCGATCTTGCGATCGACCGAAACTGACAGGGCTGTCCTAGTTGTCGCGGCCATCCGGGCGCTGGGCCAGCAGCGCCGACACGCCCGCCTCCGCCAGGATGATCTCCAGCGGGGTCGAGAAAGTGTGCCAGGGCAGCGAACCGGCCGGCAGGTCGAGGGTTCGTTCGAGGCGGGGCAGCAGGTACGCGGCGACCTTGTCCCCATGCTCGGCGTAGCGGCCCGAAAAGACCACGCCGTCGAGGCCCTCGAGCGCGGCCAGGCTGGTGCCGGCGGCGAGGGCGATGTGGTAGAGGAGGTGCTCGCGAACCCGGGCGACGCGAGCGCGCCTGTCGGTCAGCACCTCGGCGAGCGTGGCCGGCCAGCCCAGCATGCCGAAGAAGCCGCTCTCGCGGGTGAGTAGCTGATTGGCACGCTCGGGGCCGAGCGTGGGGTCGGCGGCCAACGCCAGCGCAATCGCGGGATCGATCTCGCCACAGCTGAGCTCGCCCGGCAGACCCTCGACCGGCGTGCTGCCGCTGGTGACCGCCAGTGGGGTGCGCCCCAGAACCGCGGCCATCTCGGGGCTAGCCTCCAGACAGATGGACAACATGCGCGCGGGCCGTTGCCGTGGACCAAGCACTTGCAAAAGGTCCGTCGTCGCGGCGTCGTGATGGAGCCCGTGGTAGCCCCAGCGCCGCACCGACTGCCCAACCCCGATCGGCAGCGCGTAGGTGGTCTCGCGGGACGGTAGATTCACGAAGAATGACGTTTCGAAGGCCAGCGCGATCGGGGTTTTGGGAAACGCCACGCGCGCGTCGTCGATGAGCGCCGAGGTGTTGGCCACCGAGAGCGGCGCTTGCGCGCCTAGCCGCAAGAGGCGCGCCTGGCTGGCGTCGTCCACGATGATCGGCGAAGCGAAGTCCGGCCCACCGTACACGGCCCGGATGGTCAGCACGTCGATGGGACGATGGTCGCGGTTCGCCGCGAGCATGGCCGGGACGTCGCCGAGCGACCCGGTGGTGCCGCGCAGGCCGCCCGCGCCCAGCGGGCCGGCGTCGGGATCGGTCACGGGACCGACCGAGACGCGCGAGTAGTGCAATCCGGTTGTTGCAGGAATCAGGACGAGCGAATTCATGATGGCAACCTTTCCGCGTTTGCCAGCAACGCGAAGCTGGCGCGGGCGATGGCGACTTCTTCATTGGTGGCGATGGCCAGGACGCGCACGCGGCTTGCCGCCGCGGCCAGATCGACCGGCAGGGGCAGGCCGGCGGTGTTCTTCACCGGATCCAGCACCACGCCCAGCGCCTCGAGACCCGCGGTCACCGCCCAGCGCACCGCGGGCATCTTCTCGCCGATGGTATCGGTGAAGATGATGCAGTGAGGGCGCTCGGTGACCAGCAGATAGGCGCCGAGGTACTTGCGGATCCGCCACAGGTAGACCTGCGCGGCCCGCCCCATCGTCTCGTCTTGCACGCCGTCTGCCGTCGCGAACAGATCGCGGATGTCCGCGGACACGCCGGAAAGTCCCAGCAGCCCGCTTCGGCGATTGAGCATGCTCTCGACGGCGCGGCTGTCGCCCTGGGCGCGCGCCACCAGACCGAGGGCGATGGCGGGATCCAGATCGCCCGAGCGCGTGCTCATCACCAGCCCTTGCAGCGGCGAGTACCCCATGGTGTTGTCCACGGACTTGCCGTTGAGGATGGCGCACAGGCTGGCGCCACCGCTCCCCAGGTGGCAGCTCACGGCGCGCAGCTCGGCCATGGGGATGCCGAGGAACTCGGCCGCTTCCTGCGCGACGTACTGGTGGCTGGTACCGTGGAAGCCGTACTTGCGGTAGCCGTGCGTGCGCGCCAGCTTGGCGGGCAGGGCGTAGGTGCGCGCGGCGGGCGGGATGGTCGAGTGAAAGGCGGTGTCGAATACCACCGTCTCGGGCAGCTTCGGGTAGAGCTGCCGGCATGCGGCCAGCAGGCGCAGCGCCGGTGGGTTGTGAATGGGCGCGAGGTCTTGCACTTCCTCCAGGTGGGCAAACGCGGCCTCGTCGACGATGACGTGCTCTTTGAAGATGGCCCCACCGTGCACCATGCGATGGCCGATGACTTCGGGCACCAGGTGCGAATCGCGTTCCAGCAGCTTCATGACGGCGGCAAAAGCGGCGCCGTGGTCGGGCATGTCCAGGGTGTGGTCTTCCTTCTGTCCCCAGGCCTGGTGGTGAATGCAGCCGGGCAGAGCGGTCTTCGGTCCCACGCGCTCGGCCTCGCCGGCGGCCAGCTCGGTCTCGCCGGGCATGTCGATGAGGCGGTACTTGAGCGAGGAGCTGCCGCAGTTGAAGACGATGATGCGCATGATTGACCCTCCCCTCACAGGCTGTCGGGAATCCACCCGAAGACCGGAATGCCGACCAGGCTGTGCGCGATGGCGGCGGTGCCGTAGACGCACGTGACGAGCTTGGCGATGGGCACCGATTCTCCCTCGCGATGTGCCTGCTCCTCGTGACCGGGGCCGTACCCGATGGTCGGGATGTTGCACTCGTTGACGAGCAGGCTGCCCGAGGTGCCCATGCCCAGGCGCGCCAGCTTCCAGCGGCCCGGCCGCACCTCGCAGCCGGCGGCGGATAGGGCCTGCCGCGAGCGCGAGAGCAGAGGGCTGAAGGGATCGGTGGACCACGCCTGCGTGATTCGCTTCGCCTTCAGCACCAGGCCGCTCGGTAGGATTTCGTTGCGTTCGCGCACGCACACCTCGACGTCGACGGCGCCGGCCGTGCTCGCCGCGCGCA
>JADGRD010000575.1 GCA_017881285.1 Pseudomonadota bacterium
GGCTTCACCGACATGCTGGGTATTAAGCTCGAGAAGATCCAGCACTACCCCAAACGCCGAGGAACCGATGTTTGATTTCGTCATCGCCGGGGTACAGGCGCCCATCGCCCTGCTCATGTTCGTCGGCTTCACCGTCGGCATTGTCGGGGGATTCATCGGCGTGGGTGGCGGCTACATGGTGACGCCCGCGTTGATTGTCTTTGGCTTCCCGGGCTACATGGCCTCGGGCATCGACATGACCCACATCGCCGGCAAGGGCCTGGTCTCCACATTGCGGCACCGCCAGCTCGGCAACATCGACTGGACGTTGGCCTTGACCATGGTGGCTGGCACCATGCTCGGCGTGGAGCTCGGGGTGCGCACCCTGGTGTACTTCAAGAAGGCGGGAACGGCGGGCATCGTCCTGCTCGTCACCTCCGTGGTGGTCATGTTCACCTTGTTCCTCTACACGCAGATCGAAACCCGCCGGTCCCACCGGCAGATGAAGTTGCTCGCGACCCAGGGACGCGATCCCGGCCGCGAGCTGCACACCAGCTCTCTGCCCAAGTTCTTCCAGTCCATCAACTTGCTCCCCATCGTGCGCTGCCGCACGGCCCGCGTGGTCGTTTCCATGTGGGTCATCGTGCTCGTGGGCGCGGTGACCGGGTTCCTGGCCGGCTTCCTCGGCGTGGGCGGTGGCTTCATCCGCGTGCCGGCGCTGGTCTACCTGGTCGGCGCTTCCACGCACATCGCCGTCGGCACGGATTTGGTCGAGATCGTCTTCTCGGGCGGCTACGGGGCTCTCCGCCACTCCATCGAGGGCCACGTCGACATGATGGCGGTCCTCTTCATGATCAGCGGCGCGCTCTTTGGCGCCCAGTTGGGCAGCATCGCGACCGCGTACGTGCGTGGCCCCGCCATCCGCTACGTCTTGAGCTACTCCCTGATTCTCGCCACGCTGGGCGCGGCGATGCGGCTCATCTACGTGCTGTCCGGCCAGAAGAATGAATGGCTTTCGCTGATCGCGGTCATGCTGACCCTCGGCGAGATGATCTTTCTTTGTCTGTTCATCATCTCACTTCTCTATTTCGCCCGGCGCAACCGGCGTGGCGAATGGGTCCCTGACTGGGTCAAACCGCTGGTGATCACATGACGACGCCCACGACAGATACGCTTGAAAAAGCGAAGGGCGGCGGCATCATGAAATGGGTACTCAATTCGATGTGGGCCTACTGGTTCCTACTGCTGGGGGTTTCCCTCGGGTGCGCGGCGGCGATCTACCTTATCTGGCTCAAGGGGACCATGTAGTGGGCAAGCTAAGTCAAATTCTCGGCAACGTGGTGCTCTACGGTTTCTTGCTGTGGCTGCTCTACGACTCCACCGTGAAAGAATGGGATCCTTGGTTCGCCGTCGTGGTCGCCTTCGTCCTGGTGCTGGGCATCGTCGTCACCCTCGTGCCTGGCTTGCACGCGCGAACCGTCTCGCCCGGCGAGTACCCCTACGACGAATGATGCCCGCCGCAGCGGATGAGTTGCGCCGCGAGCTCCGCGAGCTTCTCGACCGTCGCGGGCGCGGAGACGTTCGCGAGAAGGACTTCGAGCGTCGTCTGGCGGAGGACTCGGTCGCGCTGACTCGTGCCGTGGTGGGTCAGAGGCTGGCGGCGGACGAGGGGATTGTTGCCGAGCACCACCTGGTGCACTCGCACTTCAGGCTGACGCAGTCCCTGTTGCAGGAGCCGGAGCAGGCCACCGTCAGCTTCTTCGCCACGGATCGCAGGCTCATTCGCGTGCGCGGCACCCTGCTGCCCGGCCGCCCGGTGACCTGCGACGATGCCGATGCCACGGTCATGGACGAGTTGGGGTACGCGGGCATTCAGCACATCGCGCGTCGCAAGCAGCGGCGCTGGGGCGAGGTCGCCGCCGGACTGGGGGCGGCGCTTCTGGCCTTCCTGCTGGGCGATGCGCTGGCCATCACGGGCCCCCTGCTCGCCGGACTGGGGCTGGCCGGCGCACTTCACGGCCTGCTCTTCCCGACGCGCTGGATCGAGATCCTCCCACGCGACGCCCCGCCGGTGCCGCCGTTCGAGTTGTACGGCGTCCGTCGCGGGAGCGCGCGCAGGGTTCTGGCCGTCGTGGCAGGCGCCATCGGGCCGAGACAGGAACACCCGTCGGCCAGCGACCAGGCGGGGCACGCATGACCCTCTTCCGGCGCCTCGGTCTCTTTCTCGAGGTAATTGGCCTGCGCGCGACACGCCCCAAGGTGGCACGCGACGCACAGATGGCGCGCTTTCGCCTCCACCACGCCGCCTTTCGCCGCCTGCTCGAGGCCAACGACGGCTTCCTGCGCGGCATGGCCGACCTCGATCAGAAACTCATCGGCGCGGGGGAATGCGATCCGTCCTATGCGCGCGAAGCATCGTTGCGGATGCTGGCCGATGTCCACGAGATGATCGCGAGCTTGAACGAGATCGCGGAGGGTAGGCACGCGTCGCTCTGGCCTCCCTTCGCGGCGGTGAGGACCGCGCTCTCCGGAATCGTCGAGCCACGGCGGGACGAGGCTCCCGAGGAGATGGTCCTGGATTTCTCGGCGCTGGGCTATCGGGACGTGGACCGGGTCGGGGCCAAGATGGCCAATCTCGCGGAGATCCGCCACCACGTCGGGCTGCCCACCCCGGACGGGTTTGCGTTGACCGCGCACGCCTACCAGAGATTCGTGGACGCGAGCGGGGCCGTCCATCGCATCGACACCCGGGAGGCCGCGTTGGCGTCGCGCGAGGATGAGGAGCGCGCCAGCGCCCGGTTCGTCGAAGGCGTCCGGATGGCCCTCGTGCCGGCGGAGATCCAACAAGCGATCCTGGAGGCCTACGACCGGCTGGCCGGCAGGGAAGGAAGCGCTTGTCCCGTGGCCGTTCGTTCGAGCGCGCTGGGCGAGGACGGACGCTTTTCCTTCGCTGGCCAGTACGAGACGGTCTTGAACGTCGAGCGGGAAGGACTGGTCGAGGCCTGGCGCCAAGTCGTCGCGAGCCTCGGCTCCCGGGCCGCCATCCACTACCGACGCATGCAGGACCTGCCGGTTTTCCAGGGGGCCATGCCGGTGGGCTTCGTGACCATGGTTCCCGCCATCGCGGCGGGCATCGTCTTCTCCCGGGATCCGGCGCGCATCGACCGGGGTCAAGTCATCGTGCAGGTCGCGCCCGGACTCGGCGTTGGCGTCGCCGATGGCTCGGTCATCCCGCAGACCATCGAAGTGACTCCGGGGGACTCCGGCACCACGATCCGTCCCTTCGGTGCCGCACCGCAAGAGCCGGCGGGCCCCGGCTACCCGGACGAGGTGACCGAGGATCTGGAGAATGCCCTGGCCAGCCAGCGGTCGCTGCTCACCGACGAGGAGGCCGAGCGGCTCGCCCTCTGGTCGCGCAAGCTGGAGGCGCACTTCGGTGGGCCACAGGACGTCGAGTGGGCCATGGACGGCAAGCGCCGCTTGTTCGTCTTGCAATCACGTCCGCTCGAACTGGCGCACTACACGACGCAGGAGCGGCCGCCGGTGGCTGGGGCTACCGTGCTGCTCGGTGCGGGCGA
>JADGRD010000576.1 GCA_017881285.1 Pseudomonadota bacterium
GCCGAGGAGGCTTCCGCCGCCGAGTCGGCTCCGGCGGACGCAGGTGGTGCGGTCGAAACGCCGCCAGCCGAGGAGGTGGCTCCGCCTGACCTGGGCACCGGGCCCGAGGCCGAGGCCGTGGGCGCCGCGCTCGATGTGCAGGGCGACCGTCTCTCGCGCTTGATGGAGGCGCTCGACGTGGCAGGCCGGCGCGCGGGGCAGGTGCGCCTGGTGCGGGTGCTACAAGGCGAGAATCCGCCACAGGGCGCGCAGAAGCGCGGCGACTATTACTACGCCGTGGATCTGGCGCCGCGGCCGCAGAGCCAGCAACGTGATGCCTTCGACGGGCGTGACGGTGATCGCCGGCGTGGACCCGGCGGCCGGGATCGCGGTAGCCGTCCTGGCGATCGCGGTCCGGGCGGCCCCCGCGGCGCGGGCGGGCCGCCTGGCAAAGGTGGCAAGTTCAGTAACGATCGCCCATCTCGCGATGGCGATATGCGCGAGGGGCGCGGCGAGATGCCGCGCGCCGGGGCGGGATGGACCCTTACCCGGGCTCCCGACGACCGGCGCGGTCGCGCGGACGAGCCCGGCGCGGATCGGCGCGATCGCCGCCCCCCACCACGTGGCCCGCGCTTCGACGGTCGCGGCCCGCGCCCGCCGATGGGTGCGGCAGGTGATCGTCCCCCGCGTGGCCCGCGGCCCGACCGGGCAGGCGGGAGGCCACCCTTCGCGGGTCCTCGACCGCAGAGCGGCCCTGGAGAAAGGCCGCCGATGTCCGCGCGGCCCGAAGGCAGGGCAGCCGGTCCGGGCGGCCCGCCGAACGGACGGCGCGGGCCAGGTCCCATGCGGCCCGACGGCGCTGGTGGTCCGCGGCGCGACGATCGGAACTGGTCCGGCCGGCGGCGTGGGGGCTGGGACGAGCCCGCCGTGCCGGAAGCGCCGGAAGTCGCGGCCGCGCCCCCTCCCGAGGCCACGGCGGCAATCGAGAACCCGCCCGCTCCGGCGACCGAGGCCACGGCGACCGCGCCCGCCGAGAACGGCGCTCCGCCATGTTCGACGGACAACGGCTCCTAGCCGACCCCAGGAAACTGGCTCTAACTACTTCTGGCTCTGTCCCCTCCGCGTCCGCTGTGCCCTCTGGGGTGAGGTCCTGCTGCCGAGCGCCGAGGGTGCCTTGCCCGCTTGCGATTCGGCCATCGCGGGTAGCAGCGTGGGCTCGCCGGTGTAGATCATCACCTGACGCCCATCGCTCGCCTTGAGGTTGAGCACCGACACCGAATCCGTGGGCGCAGCCACGGCTGCCGCCGGCCGGACCGCTCCCGGCAACGCGGTCGGCAGAACGGCCGGGCGGGACGCGGCGGTCGATGACCGCGGTGCGATGGCCGCCTGCCCGGCGGCGAGCGGCGCGCTGGCGTGGAGAGATTCGCGACCGAGATAGATGACCGCGACGGCGGTTTCGTCGTCGGCATTGGGCGTGCGGGTACCGGCGCCGTTGCCGCTCGGAAACATGATGGCCTTGGTGTCGTCGCTGTGGCCCAGGCCGAGCACATGGCCGAGCTCGTGGGTCATCACGGACTGCAAATCGTAGAGATCGCTGGCCGTGTCGCCGGGCGGGGTGAACTTGTGGTCGCACTCGTTGAACTCGACCGTCGCCGCGGTCACGCTGCCGTCCACGGGACTGGCGCCAAATTGCGTGCGTCCGAGGTCGATGGTGTCGCCTCGCCATTTGTCCCGGCAGAAGCAGATGGTCACGTCGCGCTCCGCATCGGTCGTGAAGCGAAAATGAGGCTGGCTCGCAAGAATCCGGTTCCAGGTCCGGGCGGCGCGCTGAATGGCCAGCACGACATCTAGGCGTTCCAGTTTCCGGCTGCCCGCCGCGGCGTCGATCCCGACCGCGATTTCCGCGCGGGTCCAGTGCACGACCGAACCGGCCTGCGTCTTGAGCACTTCCGTGCGCGCGGACGCGTCACCCGAGGCGAGCGTCACGATGACCCCTAGCACGCAATGTGACAGAAGGCGCATGACCCTTCCCCTCATCGGCAGATTCAGCCTCGGGGTGAACCGCCCAAGGCCGGCCATCCCACCGCGCGTAGCGGCCAGCCCCCCGCGGCGTCCCTGCGAAAACTACGGGACTTTCTCGCCTTGTCGATCTACGAAAGAACCGTGAAAAGACTAGCCATGAGAGAGAGGACCAAATTCGAGATGCTCGCCGCCGCGATTTCCCTGGTGGCCGTCGGCGTATCGGCCGCGAGCGCGCAACCCAAGGCCGGCGCGGCCTCGGAGGCGCAGAAGGCGGCGCAGGCCATCGAGCGGGCACTGCAGAAACACGGGGCCGATGTACACGCTTGCTTCGCGAAGGTGCTGGCGGACCGGATGGACAGCGCTGGCAAGGTCGAGGTCGCGGTCGAGGTCGGCAAGAACGGCAAAGTCAAGACGGCGAAGGTACAGAAACTGGACAAGAGCGCGGGGCCCGTGCTCGCCGAATGCATCGAGAAGGCCGCTCTCGGCTGGACCATGGAGGGCATCGAGGCCGGGGCCAAGGTGGTGCTGCCGTTCTCTTTCAAGGCGCAATCGAACCAATTCGTGGTCAATGCCGCGGACGTTCCCGAACGCGCCCTGGGCGCTCCCGCGACCAACAAGACGAGGATCGGCCCCAAGCGCGACGTGCCTTTCACGGTCAAGGTGCTGGCCGACGAACAGAACGTGAAGGCCGAGGGCATTTCGTTGACCTTGCTCAGCGTAGGTCCGGCCAGCCGCGTGGCCATGCACCGGCACCCGCACAGCGCGAAGATTCTCTACCTCGTCAAGGGACATGCCCGGCTGCTCGGGCCCGAGGGCGCCACGCCGCTCAAGATGGACGAGGGCGCGGCCGCCTTCGTGCCCGCCGGCTATCCCCACGTCATCGAGAACATGGGCCGGCAATCGACGGCGGTCTTTCTGCAGGCCTTCTCGCCGCCCGGTCCCGAGCGGGTGTACCGCGATGCCACCGATGCGCGCGGCCGAGCCGAATTCGAGGTCATCCGCGACCCGGCGACGGCGAAGGCGACGGGCAGCCAGGTCGTGGTTGCCACCGCGGCCGAGGCCAAGCCGGTCGCCCTACCGAGAAATGCCGGCACCGGCAAGAAACTCGTCGAGGGTGGCGGCATGTCGCTCGCGTTGCTGGAGCTGGCCGACGGCGCGGAGCTGCAGACGGCCGCCGGTGCGCCCGCGACCGAGGTGTACTACTTCGTATCGGGCGGCGGCAGCTTGAACGTGGCGGGGGAGACTATGCCGCTGGCCGCGGAGTCGCTGGTGTACCTGCCCCGCCGCACCGCCTACGGCATCAAGGCCGCGGCGGCGGACAAGAACGAAAAGATCGTGGCGGTGAAGTTCACCGTGACCCGAGCGGGCGCCGTTGCCCCGGCGAACGCGGCACCGCGCCGCTAACCACAGAAATCACCCCAACCGGAAACCACCGATGGACTTCGAGCTGAGCCAGGAACAGAAGATTCTGCAAAGGTCCGTGCGCGAATTCTGCGCGCGCGCCATCATCCCCCACGCCGCGCGCTGGAACGAGGCCGCGCATTTCCCGATAG
>JADGRD010000577.1 GCA_017881285.1 Pseudomonadota bacterium
CAAGGATGCGAAGCTGCAGGTGGCGCTGTGGCTGGAAGCCGCCCACATCGAGGAGGAGCGCCGGGAGGGGGACGAGGCGGCGGTGGGGCTTTACCGCAAGTCCCTGGCGAGCGCTGCGGCCGGCCAGGACCAGGTGCTTCTGGTCCTGCGCAAGCTGGGCTCTCTGCTCGAGGGCGAAGCTCACACGGACGAACGTCTCGACATCCTGGAACGCCAGGCTTCCCTGGAACCGTCGCCCGGCGCGCGGCGCGGGCTCTTGGGCGAGGCGGCGGATCTCGCCCGGGCGCGTGGCCAGCTCGACCGCGCCCTCCGGTTGTGGGAGAAGCGCCTGGCCGCGGACAAGAACGATCGCAAGGCGCTGGCGCGCACCGTCGAGATTCTCGAGGGCGCCGGCCGCTGGCCAGAATTGGTGGCGGCCCTGGCCCGGCGGGCCGAGGCCGAGGTGCCGTGGATCCAGCGCCGTGCCGATCTCTTGCGCATCGCCGAGATCGAGCGCGACCAGCTCAAGGCTCCGGCCAAGGCCGTCGCCGCGCTCGGCAAGATCCTCGAAACCGCGCCGGGCGATACCGAGGGCGTGACCGCCATCCTGGCTCTCTTCGCCGAGTCGGAGCAGTGGCAAGAGTTGCTCAACTTGGGCACGCGCGAGGGCCGGGCCGCGCAGCAGCGGCTGGTCGCTCTCTTCGTTCGCCTGGGCGAGGCTTGCGCCCAGCACCTCTCGGATCCCAAGGGCGGCGCCCTCTGGTACGGCCGCGCCCTGGCCATCGATCCGCAGACCAAGGGTCTGCGCGATGCTCTCTTCGCGCTGCTCGACAACGAACCGGCGCGCGCCTTCGCGGTCGAAGGCATTCTGCGTTGCTGCGCCGCCAGCGACGACTGGCAGGGCCTGCTCGCGGTGTTGCCACACCGGCTGGCCCTCGCCACCTCCGACGGCGAGCGGGCGCGCCTCTACCGCGAGGCCGCCGTTCTCGAGGAGAAGCGCGCCCAGCACGCCCAGGAGGCGCTGGCCCATCACCTCGCGGTTATCAAGCTCTTGCCCGGCGATCCCGAAACCGAGTCGGAAATCGTTCGCCTCGCCGGGGTGACCGGCGACTTCGCCGCCGCGGCCCGTGCCTTCGAGCAAGCCGGCGTGGCACTGCCCGCCGAATCTTCGCGCAAGGTTCCCCTGCTGCTGCTCGCGGCCCGCCTCTTGGACGAGAAAGTGGGCGACAAGCCCGCGGCGCTCGCCTGCTTCGAGAAGGCATTCAAGGCCGGGCCCAGCGATCGCGGGGGGCGCCTGGGCGTCGTGCGCCTGGCCAGCCAGCAGGGCGGATGGCAGGCTGCGGTCGACGCCGCCTTGGCCGAGCCCTTCGACGCGGGGGCGCTGGTGGTTGACTTCCTGCCCCTCATGGAACAGGCGGCGAAGGCCGCGCCCGATACCCACGACGCCCACTTCCTGCTCGGCAAGATCCTCTCCGTTGCGCTCGCCAAGAAGGCCGGCCTGCCGCCCGCCATCGCTCGCGCCGTCGAGGAGCGCATCGCCGACTATCCCATCGCGCCGGACAAGCAGGCCGCCTGGCAGGAAAAGGCCCTGCTGCGGGCGCGCGACTACGAACCGTCGCAGGTTGCCACCTTGCGGCGCCTGGCCGAGGCCCAGCGCGCCCGCGGCGGCAAGCCGCTCTACGAAACCCTGATGCAGCTCGCGCAGCTCGCGCCTCGCGAGCTGGATGCCATCGCCGCCGCCCTCGACATCGCCGAGCGCGAGAAGAAGGAAACCGGGCTGCAGCGCTCCGCGCTCGCCGCGCTCTTCGATCGCTCGGCGGGCTTGCTGCGCGCGGGCCAGCCCGCCGAGGGCAAGCTCACCGCGGCGGACGCCGTCGTGCGCGCGGCCCAAGGCCTCGGCACCCTGCTCGGCGGCAGCCGCGACAAGAACGACGTGCGCCGGGCCGTGGACTGCCTGATCGAGGCGAGCCGCATGCCGATCGCCGCGAACGCTGGGCAAGCCCTGCGCGCCCGTGCCGGGGAACTGGCCGCCGATGTCGACAAGCGGCTGGCCCGCGACCTGCTCCGCCAGGCCGTGGATCAAGATCCCAAGAACCGCGGCGCCAGCAAGGCCCTGGCCAAGCTCTACGAAGAGGCGGATCTGCTTAACGATCTGCTGGTGTTGCGTCGGCGGGAGCTCGAGGACGCGGCCAACGCCGCCGAGCGCATCGAGCTGCGTCTGGACATCGCGCGCCTGGGCGAGATCGTGGAGAACCGCACGGGCCGGTTCGAGATCCTGCTCGCCAACCTGGAAGACAGCCCCGGGCACGCGGCCACCCTGATCGCCCTCGACATGCTCCTGCGCTCGCGCGGCCGCAACGCCGAGCTGGCCGACATCCTGGTCGCGCAGGCGCGCCGGCTGGAAGACCGCGAGGAGAGCCAGCGCGCGGCCCAGCTGTGGAACGAGGCCGCCGCGCTCTTCGAGAAGCAACTGGGCGACCACGCCCGCGCCATCGGCGCCTACGAGATGGTCGTCAGGCTGGGCGGCGACCCCGCGGCAATGGAGGCGCTGGCGCGGCTGCACGAGGCCGCCGGCGAGCCGCTCCTCGCCGCGAACTGGCTGGAGCAGCGCATGTCCGCCGGCGCGCCGACCGAACGGCGCGAGGCCGTGGCCAAGCTCGCGCAGACCTACATGAGCGGTGGCCAGCGTCACCGGGCCGTGGCCGCGCTGGAGCGTGCCCTCGGCGAGGATCCCAAGGCGGTCTCCTTGTGGAACATGCTCGCCAGCCTGCATCGCGAGGCCGCGCATCACGAGGCGCTCCTGCGCGTGCTGACCGGGTTCTCCGCCCAGGTCGACGACGCGGCCGCGGTGGTGGCGGCGGCCGAGGAAGCCTTGGTCCTGTGCAAGGAGCGTCTGGGCGATCCGGCGGCCGCGGTACCCATTCTCGAACGGGCGGTGGCCCTGGCTCCCGATGAGCGCGGGCTGCGCCTGGCGCTCGCCGACGGCATGCGCGTGTCCGGCCGCTACGCCGAGGCGCGGGCTCTGCTGGAGGGGGTCCTGCAGGAATACGGCCGCCGCCAGTCGCGCGAGCGCGCCTCGTTGCACTTGCAGATCGCCACGGTGGCACGCGCGGAGAAGGATCCCGAGCTGGCCGCCAAGCATCTCGAACAGGCCGCCTCCGTCCTGCTCGACAGCATTGACGTGCAACTCGCCCTGGCCGAGGTCGCGGAAGAGCGCGGCGATCTCGAGCGCGCGGAAAAGGCCTACCGCGCCTTGCTGGTGCTGGCGCGCCGGGGGCACGGCGGTGAAGGCACGATGACCGCCGGCGAGGTACTGGTGCGCCTGCGTCGCCTGGCGATTCGCCAGAGCCAGCATAGCCAGGCCGCCGAGGGGCTGGAATCGATCGTCGCGCGCGCCTTGCACGATCCAGTGGAGGCGCGGCGGATCCAGGCGGCGCTGCTCGCCGACGAGGACAGCGAAACCCTGCTCGACCTCCTGGCCAAGCGCCGGGCCTCGGCCGCCAGCATCGCCGACGAGGCGCTGGTGGTCTGCGAGCTCGCCGCCGTGCTCGAGAAGATCGACCGCGCCGAGGA
>JADGRD010000578.1 GCA_017881285.1 Pseudomonadota bacterium
GGTGGCTGTAGTTTACAGAATCTCGATTATCAGACATTTTGCGGATGCGAGTCGGTGAAGGAAGAACGGCGCTTAAAACGACTATGCTCTGTGGTCCACGTGCCCTCATTGACCGTCGGCGAAGCCAGTCAGGTTTCAACCAGTAGTGTTAAATCGAGTACGCTCCCACTGGCGACACGAGCCTCGACGGCAGGAGCATGTGGGGTGGTGGCCCCGAGCTCAATGGGCCGCGCGACCTCCCGGCGGTTGCCACCAAGACCGCCGCACCAACTGCAGTGGCTAGAACGCGCCCCCCATCCGGAGGATCGCGACGATCCGCCCGCTGGCCGATGTCCCCGCCTCCTGAAACACGGACAGGCCGAGCGGGATTACCTCGACGAAGCCGAGATTGCCGAGCCCGAAGCGCGGCCCGACCAGAAGCGAGATGATCGCAAGGTCGTGGTGCCCCCGTATGCCCATGGCTTCCAGGCCGGCGTAGAGGGCGAAACGCGGATCGCCGTCGCCGTCGATGTGCATGCCGAAGGTGAAGCCGACCAGAAGCCCGCCTGCGCCCATGCTCTTGCTCTCGCGTGGCCAGAGGTTCCCCACCAGCGCGGAGACCTCGTAGAAGTCGAGGAAGCGCAGGCCGAGCGTGGCCGTGGTGAAGACGTCCTCGCGATGGCTGACCGCACCGGCCGCGCTGGCCAGCAGCCTGACGATGGCGCGCCGCCGGGCGCGCGGCGTGAAGAGCGGCTTGGCTAGGCCTTCGCTCTCGCGCCAGAGCAGGTTCGACGAGTCGCCAAACTGCGTGCCCTTGTCCGATGCCATGCCATTGTCGATGTTGTCGGGCGGCGCGACCAGCAGCAGGGGAAAAAGCGCCAACGTGGCGGGGACCATGGTGGCCGAACGCACCGGGTCGAGGTAGTTGAGCTCGAACCCAGCGACCTGCGGCCAGCGCACGCCGCTCGCCAGGACGACATCATCGGTGCCCGCGAGCGGCTGGCCGAGCTCGTCGACCGAGAGGCTGACCGCACGAGGGGGCCGCCCGGCCCACAACGACGGCTTCGCTTCGTCGAACCACCAGCGGCCGGTCTCCCCGCCGGCCGCGCCATGGCCGGCGATGAAGCGACTGACCCAGGGCAGGAGCTGGCCGGGCTGGGCGGTGGTGAGCGCGTGCCATTCGCCCTGTGAGCGGTCGGACACCTGCTCGACGCGGGCGAGCGGCGGCGCGAGATCCTCCAGCGACTTGAGGGCCTCGGGAGAAAGGTCCCGAACGTTGGCGCGGGCGATCTCCCTGCCCTTGGTCCCCTCGCCGAAGCGCAGCCCCTGGTCGGAGACCATGATGTCGCCGGCCCCAACCCAATCGGTCATGCTACCGTCGACGGTGTGCACGCGCACCTTGGTCTGCGCGTCGAATCTCACCGACTTGCCTTCGGCCGTGCGAAGGGGCCGGGGAGAGGTGAGCCCGGAGCCCAAGTTGAAGAAGTCCTTGCCCGAAACCGCGACGGTCTGGTAGCAGGCCGTCGCGGTGAAAGTGAACAGGATGAAGCAAGGCCAACCAAGCAAGAACCGCGGTCGCATCCCGCAATACTATCGCTATCCGTGCACCGGCGGCTGTACCCGGTGCTTCCGCCCAACGATCAGGTGCCCTATCTCGGGCCGTAGGCCTCCCCGGCCTTCTCCCTGCTGGTCGTGATCTGGGCCACGTCATCGACACCGCCGACTTTCGCTTTTCGTGCGACGTGCTCGGTCACAGCGAAATCTGCATTTTGGCACCTGATAACGGGCACCCCCAACGTCGGCTCGATATACTAAGAAGGATCTGAGTGTGGGCAGGGCCAGGGGGAGAGCTTCTTCGCAGAGGAAGACCCAGCATGCAGTTCCAACAGCAGTACCATCCGGCCTCCGCCTCTCGCGCGCTTGCCGCCGCAACTCTTGTCGGTATGCTCGCCATCGTGGCCTGTTCCAGGGGTCAAAGCTCAGGCGGGTCCGCGACCGGCGGCGCCCCCAAGGGGACCGGCGGCACCGCCGGGGCCTCGGGCGGGACATCGGAACTTCCGGCGGGCAGCGGCGGCGCCGGCGGCGTGACGTCGGGGGCGACGGCCGGCCCCGGTGGCGTGGCCGGCAGCGCGGGTACCTCGGGCAGCGGCGGCACTAGCAGCGGGGGCCACGTCGGCACCGGGGGCCAACCCGACGCCTCGGGGAGCGGCGATGCCGCGGGCACGACCGGCCGAGGAGGCTCGGACGTACGGGTCGGCGGTGCCGGCGGCACGCTTGCCAGTGGTGGTACAACGACATTGCCCGACAGCGGGCAGGCGCCCGACGTGCCGGACGCAGCCAGACCGACCGACGCCGTCACGACGCCCGGGGGCTTCTTGCATGTCGAGGGCAACAAGCTCCTCGACTGGCGTGGTCAGACCGTGCGCCTCACAGGCGTCAACTGGTTCGGGCTCGAAACCAACAACCAGGAGCCACACGGGATCTGGGTGCGCGACTATCGCAGCATGGTCAAGCAGATCGCGGACCTGGGTTTCAATGTGATCCGCCTGCCGTGGGCCAACCAAATCCTGCGCAGCGGCGCCAAGGCCTCGGACTCGGGCAGCTTCGGCAAGTCGGGCCCGGACGCCTACGACGGCACCAATCCCATCAACCAGGCGCTGGCCGGCAAGTCGCCGCTCGAAATCATGGACAAGGTGATCGAGGCCGCCGGTGAGCTCGGCGTGCGAATCATCCTCGACAACCACTCGCGCGAGCCCGACGGCTACATGAATGAGCAGGTCTGGTACACGGACAAGACGTCGGAGAAGCAGTGGATCGACGATTGGGTCTTCCTGGCCCAGCGCTACGCGGGCAACACCACCGTCGTCGCCGCGGATCTCGACAACGAGCCGCACGGCATCGCCTCGTGGGGCAAGGGCGACCCGGCCACCGACTGGAACACCGCCGCCGAAAAGTGCGGCAACGCGATCCTGGCGGCCAATCCCGACTGGGTCATCGTGGTCGAGGGCACCGAGAAGGTCGGCAGCGACGGCTACTGGTGGGGCGGCAACCTAACCGGCGTCAAGACCAACCCCATCAAGCTGTCCGATCCGAAAAAGCTGATGTACTCGGCGCACGAGTATGGGCCCGAGGTGCACGACCAGCCCTGGTTCAGCGACGCCAATTTCCCGAACAACCTGCCCGCGCTCTGGACGGCCAAGTTCGACTTCATCATGCAGCAGAACCTGGGCCACATCCTGATCGGCGAGTTCGGCATCAAGGATCGCTCGGCCATGGGCGGCAGGTCGGGCGTGTGGTTCGACACGGTCCTGTCGAAGTTGGGCAAGACCTACTCGTGGACGTTCTGGTGCTGGAACCCCAACTCGGGCGACACCGAAGGGCTGCTGGGCTACGACTGGGTGACGCCGGTGCAGTGGAAGATCGATGCGCTCAAGCCGACCATGGCGCCGATGATTGGGAAATAGCCCGCGTCGGCCGCTCGGAAGGTCCGGGCCGCGTAAAGACCGACGCCGGACGGGCGGTTCTAGCTCATCGTGTCACGAGGCGGGCCGGCCACGGTTGCTTACAGTG
>JADGRD010000579.1 GCA_017881285.1 Pseudomonadota bacterium
CTACTGCGCGCGTAGCGCGTAGACCTTGCCGTCGTCGGAGCCGACGTAGATGGTGCCGTCGGGGCCGATGATGGGCGAGCTGTCCACGTCGCCGCCCAGCTCGAGGGACCAGCGCGGTTTGCCGTCGGGTTCGATGGCGTAGAGGCGGTCGTCCTGCGACCCGACCAGAATCGCCCCGCTGGCGTCGACCAGCGCGGAGGAAAGAATGCGATCACCGGTTCGGAAGGCCCACTGCAAGGTGCCGTCGCGGCGAATGGCGTAGAGCAGGCCGTCGAACGACCCCACATAGACCGTGCCGTCACGGCCGATGGCCGCCGAGGCGCGCACGTCGTCACCCGTGGTGAAGGCCCACACGAGCTGCCCCTGCGGGCTCAGGGCGTACAGGCGATTGTCGTCGGAGCCGACGTAGATGGTGCCGTCTTCCTCGATGGCCGGGCTGGAGTCGACGTCGTCGCGCGCGCGGAACTCCCACTGCCGCTTGCCCTCGGGGGTGACGGCGTAGATGCTGTTGTCCTGGCAGCCGGCGTACACCGTGCCGTCGGCGGCCAGGGCGGGCGCGCTCGACACATGGCCGCCGGTGGCGAAGCGCCAGCGTAGCTTGCCGTCGGGATTGATGGCAGAGATGGCGTCACCGCCGGTGTAGAGCGCGCCGTCGGGCCCGATGGTGGGACCGGCGTCCACGTCACAACGGGTGGCATCGGGTCCGATGCCGACCGTCTGCTGGCAGGCGCCCACGCGGTACTTCCACAGAAGCTTGCCCGACTTGCCCTCGAGGGCGTAGAGGTTGTCGTCGTCCGAGCCGACGTACACCGTGCCGTCGGCGGCGATGGCGGGCGTGCTCCACACCAGGTCGCCCGTGGCGAAGGTCCAGCCCGGTTTGCCGTCCTTGCCGATGGCGAAGATCTTGTTGCTATGGCCGCCGATCAAGACCAGGCCCTCGGCCGACACGGTCGGCGAGGAGGTCACCGGTGCCGAGGTCTCCATCGTCCAGAGGATCTCGGGTTTCTGCTTGGGCAGCAGGAACGGCGAGCGGCCACGATGGCGCGGGTCGAAGCGGAACATGCCCTGCGCCGGCGGACCGGCTTCGGCGTCGGTCAGGGGCGTCGCCGGCGTGCCGGCCATCGCGGCCCTGGCCGGGCGCTGCGGCCACACGCACTGGCCCGCCTCGCACACCCGGTCGAGCTTGCAGTCCTTGTCCGAGCCGCACCCTTCGGGCATGGGCTGATGTCCCGCGCAGCCCCAAAGGGCGGTGGCGAGGGCAGGGAGACAGGTGGCGAGCGGTCGGCGAAGCACCCGGCGAGACTAAATCAAATCGGCCGCAAAGGTTACCCGGATCGTTCCTAGAACAGATTCAGCATGAAATTGATGCCGATAGTTCCCTGGTCCTTGCTCATCGTGATGGCGTCTTCAGTCTGGTAGTGACCGAAGGTCGCGGCCGCCTCGAGGCCGAGCGATACGTGGTACGACTGCATGAACTCCCAGCCGAGCGCCGCGGTCCAGCCCATGCCCGAGTCGCTGTAGCTGCTGTAGCTATAGTAGTCGGAGTAGTAGTAGTCCTGGTTCTGGTCGATGGACTTGGTCGCCACGCCGATGCCCGCGCGGGCATAGAGATGGTGCGTGATGAAGACCTGCGGCCCGATGCTCCACACGCTCTGGTCGATGTTGTAACCGCTGAAGTAGGAGTAGGCGCCGTCACCCGCGAGGACGACTGACCAGCGCGGTGATACGCCAAAACCGAAGTGCAGGTTGTACGACATGCCGGCCCGTGAGGAGGCGTCGCCCGCGCCTTTCACGGGAAATAGCCCGACCCCGCCCACGCCCAGGCCGACGCCGAAGAAGAAGGGGCGGTACGAGAGCGGCTCGGGGTAGTAACGACCCGGCGCTGGCTGGTAGGGGCGCGGCCGGTAGTAGCGCGGCGGCGGATAGGCGGGCGGGCCGTAGGAGGGACCATAGTAGTAGTCGTAGGAGGAGCCGTAGCCGGGTGGCGGGTAGCCGCGTGGGGGCGGCGGCGGCGCATGGCGATAGCCGGGCGGCGGCGCGTACTCCGGGGGCAGGTCTTCCTGCGGCTGCGCTGGCTTGGCCGCGGCGTCGTCCTTGGCCTCGGGATTCGCCTTGGCACTGTCCTTGGCGGCGGGCTCCGCCTGTTGCGCCAGTGCGGCACTGTGAAAAACCAGCACAGCCGCGCCGGCGACAGTTAGAAGCGAAAGAGCGCCAAACCCGCGAGTCATCTCGGATGACCTCATTTGTTACTCCTTGTAGTTGATGGGAAGCATACCCCTAGTTATCAAGATCGGTGCCAGCTTCGTCGGGGACTTTGACGAGGCAGGCTAACCGACGCGTGCGGAGCCTACGCTTCGCTGGCTTTGCCAGCGCCGCGCGTAGCGAAGCGTCGCGGGAGGGTTTGGCGAGGCCGCGCGAAGCGCGGGGGCAGGGGTGGGTGGGGAGGTGCCGAGTGCAGAGCTAACCCTTCGAGGGTTCCCATCATAATAGTATTGGTCGCGCGGCGCGGCCGCGGGAAAGTTCGATCGGATAGCGCTGGCGATTCCGCGCCAGCTTGTCGCGCATGGCCGCCTGCAGATCGATCCCGGTGCGGTCGCAGAGCAGGAGCAGCGCGATGCCGACGTCGCCAATCTCGTTGGCGATGCGCTGCCGGGCCTCGGGCTCGCGCGAGAAGGCGTCCGCCCGATCATTCGGGATCCAGCGGTACTCGGCCACAAGCTCGCCGGCCTCCGAGGCCAGCAGCATGGTCAGGTTCTTGGGGTCGTGGAACTGGCCCCAGTCGCGCTCGGCCACGAACGCCCGCAGCTCCTCGACAAGCGATGCGTGTTCCATGGCGGATGTCTATACCAGGGATCTGGTCAAGGGACAGCGGCGGTGGCAGAAAGGACGGCTTGACGAAGCCGACGAGCGGACGCGGCGAATTCGCGGCAGGGGCGGCGACGACCCTGGCCGCGGCCTTGCGCCAGCGATTGCCCGGGGCAAGCTGGCGGCAAGCGCGCGAGCTCGTCGGCTCGGGCAAGGTGAGCGTCGACGGGCAGCTCGTGGTCGAGCCCGCGCAGAGGCTCGCCGGCGGCGAGCGCGTGGCCTGGGACATGGGCCGGCCCGATCCACGGCGCCGGCAGAGCCCCCCTGGTTTCCGCGTCGTCTTCGAGGACGGCCACCTCATCGTGATCGAAAAGCCCGAGGGCGTCTCCACCGTGCCCTTCGAGCGCAAGGAAACCGGCACGGCCCTCGACCTCATCCGGCAGGCGTGGCGGCGGCAGGGCAAGAGAGCCACGGTCACGCCCCTCTACGTCGTTCATCGCATCGACAAGGACACCTCGGGGCTGCTCTGTTTCGCCAAGACCAAGCTGGCCGAGCGCGGGCTGCACCGCATCTTCAAGCAACACTTGGCCGAGCGCGAATACCTCGCCGTGGCCCACGGGCGGGTGCGGCCGGGTCGCATCGAATCGCGCTTGATCGAGAATCGCGGCGACGGATTGCGGGGCAGCACCCGGAGAACCGGCGAGGGCCAGCCCGCGGTCACCGACATAGAGGTCGTCGAGAC
>JADGRD010000580.1 GCA_017881285.1 Pseudomonadota bacterium
GGTCGACCGCCGCATGCGCACCAGCGTGCCCAACATCTTCGCCATCGGCGACGTGGCTGGCCAGCCCATGCTGGCGCACAAGGCGTCGCGGGAAGCCGAGGTGGCCGCCGAGGTCATCGCGGACAAGCCGGCCGAGATGGACGCGGCCGTCATCCCGGCGGTGGTCTTCACCGATCCCGAGATCGCGAGCGCCGGACTGACCGCCGAAGAGGCCGAGAAGCGCGGCCACCAGGTCAAGGTCGGCAAGTTCCCCTTCGCCGCGCTCGGACGTGCCATCGCCAACCTCGACACCGACGGCTTCGCCAAGGTCGTGATGGACGCGGAGGGCGGCCAGGTCCTTGGCGTGCACTTGGTCGGCGGCGGCGTCGGCGACCTCATCAGCGAGGCCGCCCTGGCCATCGAGATGGGCGCCTCCGCGGCCGATCTCGGCATGACCATCCACCCCCACCCCACCCTGTCCGAGGCCATGATGGAAGCCGCCAAGGCCGCGCAAGGCGAGGCCATCCACATCCTCAACCGGTGATGGGCATGCGCGTACTCGTCACCGGCGGCGCCGGCTACATCGGTTCGCACACCGCCGCGCTCCTCGCCGGCCGCGGGGATTCCGTGGTCGTGCTCGACAGCCTGGAGCACGGCTATCGCCAGGCCATTGTCGGCTTGCCGCTGGTCGTGGGCAGCACGCACGACGACAGCCTGGTGAAACAGGTCATCGGCGATCACAAGCTGGAGGCCGTCATCCACTTCGCGGCGTACAAGGCCGCGGGCGAGTCGATGACCGATCCCGGCAAGTACTTCGAGAACAATGTGCACGGCAGCCTGCGACTCATCGAAGCGGCCTGCGCGGCCGGCGTGCGGAAGTTCGTGCTCTCATCGACCGCGTCGGTCTACGGCACACCAAAGACCTTGCCCGTGCGCGAGAGTGACGACCTACGCCCGGAGAATCCCTACGGCGAAAGCAAGCTCATCGTCGAGCAGATGCTCAAGTGGTTCGACGCGTGCCACGGTCTGCGCAGCGTGGCCCTGCGCTACTTCAATGCCGCCGGCGCGGCGCTCGACGGCGACAACGGCGAGGATCCCCGCCACGTGGCGAACCTGATTCCGCTGGTCATGAAGGTCGCCACCGGCCGCGCTCCTTCCCTGCGCATCTTCGGCACCGACTACCCGACCCCCGACGGCACCGGCATCCGCGACTACATCCATGTCCTCGACCTGGCCCAAGCGCACGCCCGCGCCCTGGATTTCCTCGCCGCGGGCCAGCCGTCAGACGTCTTCAACGTCGGCACCGGCCAAGGCGCGTCGGTTTTCGAGGTACTGGCGGCCGCCCGCCGCATCAGCGGCGAGAAGATCCCGACTGAAATCGTCGGCCGGCGGCCGGGCGATCCCGCGGCCGTGTTCGCCGACAATCGCAAGGCGCGCGAGGTCCTGGGCTGGTCGCCGCGCTACGGCCTGGAAGAGATCATCGCCACCGCCTGGCAGTGGCACCACAAGCACCCCGCCGGCTTCGCCGGCGGGTAGACGAGATTCTTGCAGTCTGGCCCGCCTGAATGATCGCCGCCCTGGCATCCGGACTGCTTCTCGGACTTTCCTGCGGTTTCTATCTTCTCCTGGTCGGCTCGAAGATTCTGCTGGCACTGTTGGCGGCACGGTCCCGCCGGTTCCTGGCTGGCCGGGCCTATCGGGCTGTCATGCGCGCGCTTGCCCTGCTCTTGGGACTCTTCGCGCTGCTGCTCTTCCGGGAAGGATGGCTACTGCTGGCGGCGATGAAGGGGGCCGTGGCCCGCTGCCCGGCTTACGAACTGCCATACCGGAGCGTTCCCGGTGACACGCCAAAGCTCCTGCGAAAAACCTTGCAGAAGTAGTTTGCATCGCCATAGCCGCACTGCTCGGCAACTTCCTTGACGGTGTGACCGCCGTGCGAAAGCATGCGCTTGGCTTCGTCGAGCCGGAGGCTGGCGAGATACCGTCCAGGGGGAATACCCCGTGCGCTACCGAACTTGCGAGAGAAATGATAACGGCTCATCCGGGCCACGCGAGCCATGTCCTCGACCCCGATGGGGCGGGAGAAGTTTCGCCGACAGAATTGCTCCACCTCGAACACGAAGGCGGGAGCCGCTTGCATTGGTTGTTCCCACTGCTCGATCTGATCAGTACCTGGCGTGAAAGTTCTGCACATCTGCGTTTCCACGTCCGGCAGTGTTCACGACCTTCAAAACCGGCTCACGTGGGGAAGGCAAGCCTAGCGACTTGGCTTGGACGTGACATTCCGCGCCAATAGGCGCGGCGATCCAGGGCATGGAAAAACTCCACAACGCGCAGAGCTGTCGTTGTGCGCGAACCAGACACGGCTAGCGGTCGTCCGCGCGGCGGCAGCAGCCCCCAGCCTGGAACCTCTCGTTATTTCTTGATCTCGATCAGCTCGATGTCGAAGACGAGCATGCCGTAGGGCCGACCGCCCTGATTGGGCTCGTCACCGTAGGCCATCTTGCCGGGGATCCAAAAGCGCGTCTTTTCGCCCACGACCATGAGCTGCACGCCCTCGGTCCAGCCCTTGATCACGCCCTTGAGCGGGAACTCGGCGGGCTGGCCGCGCACCACCGAGCTGTCGAAGCGCTTACCGTCGGTGGTCCAGCCGGAATAATGCACCTTCACAACGTTGTCCGCCGTGGGGTGAACCTTGCCCTTGCCCTTGCTCAGAACGCGGTAGGCCAAGCCCGAATCGGTCTTCTTCGCGTTCTTGGGCACGGCGGCCACGTCGGTCGGCACGGCCGGCGCGGGTGGAGCCTTGGTGATGCCGAGCAACTCGATGTCGAAGACCAACGTGCCCGACGGGCCACCCGGCCGGCGCGGGGTGTTGCCGTAGGCGAGCTCGGCCGGGATCCAAAAGCGGCGCTTCTCGCCCATCACCATGAGTTGCACGCCCTCGGTCCAGCCCTTGATGACGCCGTTGAGCGGGATGTCAAGGGGGCTGCCGCGTACCACCGAGCTGTCGAACATGTCCCCGTTGGTCATCCAGCCCGTGTAGTGCACCTTCACGGTGTCCTCGGCGCCGGGATGCTCCTTGCCGCTGCCCTTCTCGATGACCTTGGACGCCAGACCAGAGGCGGTCTTCTCGGCCTCGGCGGGCGCGGCGGCGACGTCGGCGGGCGCGGGCAGGCCCTTGGGCGCTTCCGGGGCCTTGGCGGCCGGCGGCGGGGGCGGCGGTGGAGGCGTCGCGGCTTTCTCGGGTTCCTTCTTGCAGGATGAACAGGCCAACATGGCCATGAAGATGGCGGTCGAGATGTAGTGCATGGGCGCAATTTCGACCGGGTGCCCGGCCAATGTCAACACCCAGAGATGAGATCGGGTAACCTGGCGCCATGCCGCTGTTTCAGAAGCCGGCCAGCACCGCCGACGAGATCGAGGCCGGCCGGCCGCTCGACCTGGCGCCCGCCGAGGTCGCAACCTTCGACGAGGAAACCTGGTACCAGCGCGCCTTCCGTGGCGAGGGGGCGCCGCAACTCACCCTGCGCGCCGTCGTCCTCGGGTCACTCCTTGGCTTCCTGCTTG
>JADGRD010000581.1 GCA_017881285.1 Pseudomonadota bacterium
CGCGACACCCGCACGAAGGCCAGCGCGGCGCGGCCGAGGCGTGGCGAAACCCGCTCCAGGTTTTCGATGAGCCCGAAGAGGTAGACGACCGGACGAAAGTCCCGATTCTCGACGGCGGCGACCGCGGCCAGTCCGCGACGGTAGCCCACGGCATGCAGCGGCAGCAGCCGGTCGAAGAGCCAGGCCCGCCCAATTGCCAGCGGACGCACCGAGCGCTCGTCCAGCCTTTGCGCCAGCAGATCGGGCCGCGCGGGAACTGCCGCCGCGGAGCCCCAGAAGATCGTCTGTCCACCCGGCGCGACGCCGACCGCGGGGAAGACCTCCGTCAGACTCGCCAGCAGCGAGGCGTGCCGTTGCCGCGCGGCCGGGTCCAGGTAGGCGTCCGAGCCCGGCGTCACGATCGCGAAGATGCCGCCCGGCGCAAGCGCCCGCCGCGCGTCCTCGATACACTCGCGGGTTGACAGGCGGGCGAGCAGCGCGTTCTGCGCGACAGGCAGATTGAGAAGGATGACATCGTAGCGGCCCGCGGCCTCGCGCAAAAGCGCGCGTGCGTCCCGGCTGGCGGCATGGACGCGCGGATCGGCCAGGGCGGCCCGGGTTCGTTCGTCGGCGAACTTCCGCGCCAGCGCGAAGATCGCGGGATCCATTTCCGCGTAGTCGAGGACCTCCGGCCGATGCTCGAGGGCCAGGGCCAGGCCGCCGCCCAGGCCGCCGCCGACCATCAGCACCCGGCGGGGCCGCGGATGCAACAGCAGGGGGAGGTGCGTGGTTTCCTCGGCGGCGAGCTCGTCCTCGCTGGTGAAGAGCAAGACGCCATCGTGGAAGAAGGCGCGCTGCTCGCCCCGCGCGACCACGGCCAGAAGGCCGTAGCGCGAGGGTTGCACGGCCAGGATCCGCTCGCCGGGAAAGCGGGCCGCCGCGAGCGACCGGTCCACCCCGGGAGCCATCGCGAATGCGGCCAGCGTCGCCGCCAGCGCGAGAACCGCCATTCGCCAGCGGGGCCAGAGGAGAGCCGCGCCCGCCGTGGCCGCGGCCGCACCCGCCAGAAACAAGATCCACGCAGCCGGCAGATGCTCCGCGAAGAAGAAATGAAAAAGCACGCCCGCGACCGCCGCGCCCACGGTCTCCGCGACGTAGATGGACAGGGCCTGCTCCTCGGCGGAGCAAGCCGCCGCGGCCCAGGCAAAGGCCAGGCCCCCGAGCGCGCTGGCGGGCAGGAGCGCGACGAACGCGACGGCAAGCAGCGTCGGCAGCGCGGGCTCCTGCCCAAGTGCATTCGTCCCCGCGAAGCGAGTCAACCAGAGCGCGGCCAGCAGGAGCAGCGGCGCCAACGCAAGCACGAACGCCAGGCGCCCCGCCGCGGCCAGGGGCGGTCCCGCGCGCCGGGCCCCGAGCGCGCTGGCCAAGGCGGTCAGGCAGAGCCAGGCGGCCAGCGCCATTCCCAGCACCAGCTCGTTGCCGTGCGACGAGGCGAGGATCTCGCGCAACAGCACCACCTGCGCGAGCAGGGAAGCCGCACCCGCGACCGCGACGGCCCGGCGAACCGCGGCTCGAGTTGCGTTCAGCTCCATACGCCGGGGATTGTAAACCCGCAGAACGCGCAGTGGCCGCTCTTGATGTGCACGCCTTCCAGCTCGAAGCCCCGGCGCGCGACCACGACCTTGCCGCAGCTTGGACAGGTCGTGTCCTCACCGGCGAGGCCGGGCACGTTGCCGGTGTAGACGAAGCGCAGCCCCTCGGAAAGGCCGATCTCGCGGCAGCGAATCAGCGTCGCGTTGGGCGTGGGTGGCACGTTCTTCATCTGGTACTCGGGGTGAAAGCGCGTGAAGTGCAAGGGCACGTCCCGTCCCAGGTGCTCCTTTACCCAGCGGCACATGGCGCGGATCTCCGTCTCGCTGTCGTTCTGTCCGGGCACGCACAGGTGGACCAGCTCCAGCCACACGCCGCTCTTGCGAATCACCTCCAAGGTTTTGAGCACCGGCTCGAGCTTGCCCTTGCACATGCGCTGGTAGTAGTCCTCGGTGAAACCCTTCAAGTCGACCTTGACCGCGTCGAGGTACTTGAGCGCCTCCTGCATCGGCTCGGCTTCCCCCGAGCCGCCCGTGATCATGGCGGCGCGCACGCCGGCCTTGCGAGCGGCCTTGGCGGTGTCGATGGCGTATTCGAGAAAGACGATGGGCTCGGAGTAGGTGAAGGCCACGCACGCGTCGTATTCCTTCGCGCCGCGCACGACCTCGTCGGGCGGCATGAACTGGAAGTCGACGTCCTCGGGCTTCGACTGCGAGATGTCCCAGTTCTGGCAGCACTTGCATTCCAGGTTGCAGCCCGCGGTGGCGATGGAGAAGGCGCGGCTGCCCGGCCGGAAGTGGAAGAGCGGCTTCTTCTCGATGGGATCGACGTGCACCGCGCAGGGCTGGCCCCACACCAGGGTCATGTACTCGCCGTCGCGGTTCTCGCGCACGCCGCAGAAGCCGCGCTCGCGATCCTCGACCTTGCAGTGCTTGGGGCACAGCCCGCACTCGATGCGCTTGCCTTCGAGCTTCTTCCAGAAGCGGGCCGGGTAAGCCCGGGGCGTGCTACCCGCGAAGGCGCGTCGCGGATAGAGCGGGCCCGCCGAGGCGGCCAAGGCGCAACCGCCGCAGGTGAGAAAGAATCCTCTTCGCGAGAGCACGTTCAAACCTCCAGAGTGATGACCTCGATGCCGGCGCGACTCGACACCCCGAGCCCGAGCCGGCCGGCCGTGGCGAGATAGGTCGGGAAAAGCCCGGCCTTGTCGAGCGATGGCAGGTCGCGCTTGCCGCGCAGATCCTCGAGAATGCCCAGCCCCACGGTGTCGACGGCGACAAGGTCGGTGGCGAAGAGCAAGAGGTTCGCGACCTCGCCCGCGCCGGGCTGGTAGCTGGGGCCGTTTTCCACCACCGGCCGGAGCGCGTCCATGACCACCAGCCGCTGCTTGTCGCGGATCGCGGGGATCGCGTTCACCTCGGCGACGTACGGGTCGCACTTGTCGAGGTGCATTTTGCTGGGGTTGTTGATGCAGCCGAAGTTGTTCTTGAGCGCCCCGGTCATGCCCGAGAGCATGTGCTGTTTGAGGATGGGCAGGTTGATCACGCCGTCGACCTGGCGGGTGAGCACGCGCGCAAGGCGTGACGCCGAGGACGGCATCTGCGCCAGCTCCTCTTCGTGCCCCGCCTCGTCGTTGCCGATGCATTGGTAGCTATCGCGACGGGCCTGGGCGACAAACCCCGACGCGGTGAAATCCCTCTTGAATCGGTCGAACGCGATCTGCCGGCGGGGCTCGATGCCGGCTTTCGCGAGCATGGCGGACAGCTCATCGACCAGCTCCACGTGCGTGGCGGCCTGGCGGCCGGCCAGGCCGTTGATCTTGAGCCCCACCCGTTCGCCGGGCCGCACGTAGCGAGCGAGTGCCTTGGCCGCGTCCTTCTCGCCAGACAGCGCGGTCAGGCCCGCTTCGAGCATGGCCCGCAGCGCGCCCCGATCGGCGTCGTACCCCTGCGTGAGTGCCTTGCGCGTGCGCACCACC
>JADGRD010000582.1 GCA_017881285.1 Pseudomonadota bacterium
CCACACGGAGTTGAGGCTGGCCTGGGTGCCCGTCATCGATGGGAACCACCCCATGCCGTTCCACTGGACGACGGTGCCGAAATCGCCGACGGCCCAGACATCGTCTTTCTTATTTTCCCACATGCCCCAGAGCGGGTACGCGCTGCCGGTTTCGGAAGAAGACCAAGCGGATCCATCCCAATGGGCGGTCACGGCCGAGGGATCCTGGTAATTGGGTCCAACGGCCCAGACGTCGTCGGGTCCGCTGCCCGAAACGGATACGAGGGCATAGTCCCAAAGCAGGTTCGTCACCGTCGAGCAGTCTGTTCCGGCCGGCCAACAGTTGGCGCGAGTGGTTCCGAGCGCAGGACACGCCATGGGCGCCCTCGGATCACTGCACGTCGGGAGGCACGTCTGGTTCGAGCAGTCGTAGAAGCTCAAATCGTCGATCCAGAGCTCGAAGGTCGGAGGTTCATTGACGGTGAACTTGACGCCGATGAGCTGGGTCGGATCCCACGTCGCGGAGCCCGGCATCAAATTGCCGTTGGCATCTGAAGAAGATTCAAGGCGGCGAGTTGGGCGATGACTGGCTGAATTGGCCTGAAAGAGCGAACTGTACGGCACGCGATACTGGAACCAGTCATTGGGATGGGGACTTGGGATCTCGAATAAATAGTCGTCGTAACAGCGGTTCGGCGTCGTGCTGTCCGGGCAGAGGCCCCCCACGCTGACCGGTACCGTCTGCGAAATGGGGAACGCCACGGTCACGTTGGGGGCATCGGTCTTCATCCAGAACGTGATGCCGCCGTAGGCGCTCGCATCGTAAGCCTCGTTGAAGCTCAGGCCCATTTGCGCCCACGTGGTTAAACCGGAGGCTGTCATGCGGGCTGCAACGTGACTGTCGCCGCGGCCGCCGGGGATTGGCGTCATGATGAAGTCCCGCGCGGGAGAGAGTGTGCCTTCGGTACCATCTGCAGCCGTGAACCAGCCTCCGCTCCGTCCTCCCGAGTTGCAAATCGCGAAATTATCGTCCTCCATGTCGTCAATCAGCAGCGGATCGGAGCACCAGGTCACAATCGCCGAGCAGTCGGTCCCCGGCAGCAGACAGGCCGCGGGATGGCTCCCGCTCCTCGCGCAAGGCACTGGGAAAGCTGGATCATTGCAGGTGGGCTTGCAGGCGCCGGTCGAGCAGTAGTAGAAGCTGATGTCGTCGACCCACACGTCGAAGGCCGCTCCCGCCCCTACCATGAATTCTACACCGAGGAGCAGCTGTGGATTCCAGGTCGCGTTGCCGCCATATTGCTGAGCCAGCGCCGAGAATGGCACAAAGTATTGCACCCAGTCGGTGCTCGGCGCGGTGATCATGAACGAGAAGTGGCTGTTGCAGTTGGGGTCGGGGTTGGTTGCACTGACCACGCAATCCCCTCCGAAGTCCACCTGGACTGTCTCTGGAATGCCGAAGTTGACGGACACCGGCACGTCGCTCTTCATCCAGAACGTGATGCCTCCGGTCGAGCTCGCGTCGTAGGTCGCTCTCGAGACAGCTGATTGGGCGTTCAAGGAGAAGCCCAACAGCGCGCCCCAATTGGTGAAGCCGGAGCCCGTGAAGCGAGCCGCGTAATGGCTCTTCCCTCGGCCCCCCGGGATCATGGCCGGGGTGAAGGTCGTGTCCTGCGGCGGATCCAAGGTGGGGCTGGACCCGTCTCCAACCGTGTACCAGTATCCATGCCGACCGCCCAGGGCGCAGATATCGCCCACGCCGTCTTCCATGTCGTCGATCAGTAGGATCGCCGGACCAGGGTCATAACAGGTCTGGGGAGGCGTCCCTTCGTGGATGCCGAAGACCGCGTTGCAACCGCCCGCCAGCGTGGCGGCGAGAAGGCCAAGTCGAAGCACGCGGCGTTTGCTGCCGTTGCCCGCGATCGCCATCAGAACCGGCCCTCGACCCCGGCTACGTCGCCGGTCGAAGAAGCTCCCAGCAGGGGTCGAACAGAGCTCGCCGATTCGTGCGCTCCCAATCGCCCGCCAGAGCCAGGCCTGCCGCCGGTCCCGTTGGCACCCCCGGTCGGCGACGCGCCCCCATTCCCGCTAACACCACCGGTCACTACAAACCTCCGCCAATCCCCGCCACCACGGCGCCTGGCGCAGCGCCCAACATGAATCGCGTGGGGACTTGTGCTTCCCGCTGACGTGCGCTCGATCGATGTGCGAGATAAAGTAGGGTAGCGCCGGTTCCGACCAGGACGGCCCCGCTGACGCCGAGGAGCGTCGCCAGGTTTCCGCGCGAGACGGCATCACCTCGTTGCTGAAGGCCGGTGTCATTACAGCCATCCACGAAGCAGTTGGAATTCGAGGCGTTCTTCGCGCTGAGCGCCGACGCCAACGCGTATCCCGCCGTGCCCAAGAGGACCACACCGACTCCGGCCGTGCCGATCCCCGCCCAGCGGAGGCGCGCGGGAGTGAAGGTGGGCGCCGTCGGAGCCGAACTAACCGGGGGTGAGGAGACCCGGGGCGGCGCCACCACCACGACCGGCGTTGCCAATACTGGAATTTCGACGGTTTGATTGTCGGCCTCCTTGCCGATCACGATCGTTGTGGTGAACGGATCTCTCCCGAGGGCGGTTGCCCGTACCACGTGCGCGCCGCCGTCGATGGGTATCGCCGTCGACCACGCCCCCGGACCGACCTCGCGCCCGTCACGTTCAATCACCAGACCTTCTACCCGAGTGCCCGCCGGGACCACGATGGTGAGCCGGGAAAGGCGTGGCTCAAGAGCGTTGAAGTGGGCTGCGGCCTCGCTCTCACGATCCTGACGGCCGTCCCGGCGCGCCACGATCCCCGCCTCCTTGAATTCGCTCCACGAACGTGCGAACCGGCCGTCTTGCTCGTGGCAGAGCGCGAGGTTCAAGAGGGTCCCGCCGCCTGGGTCGAGCCGCTGGCTCTCCTCCAGCTTTGGACAGGCCTCGGTCGTTCGCCCTGCCGCCATCAGCATTCGCCCTTCTTGGAAGAGCATGGTGGCCAGCGCCTTGTCATCCGCACTTGGCTCAGCGTGGGCATGGTTGGCGCCGACAAAGGAAAGCGTTCCCGCCACCACCAGCAGGCCGACCATGAGGCCAACGGTTCGCCCATGCACGGTCAGGCCATGCCCGCCCATTCTATTTCTGGTCAGCATAGGGATCGGCCTTCTCCATTCTTGCCTTCCCCGTTGCAGGGACCGTGCCGGCGACCGGCCGCCCATACCCTGCTTGGCGACGCGCGGCACCTGGTCTTTCGGAGATGTGGGCCGACTTCGTGGCCGCGGAGCCGGTCTCCGTGGTAGGCGCCTCGATCGTCGGCGGTCGCGAGGCCATTCGAGGCGGGGACGCCTCTGCCAGCGGAGGCGGAGGCCGAGGAAGCGTCGGCGAGGTTGGCGGAACCGATACCGTCTGCGTCGTTCCTGAACCGTTGGTGCCGCCACTCCAATGAACTAGTAGGCCAGCGAGCGACACGGCCACGAAAAGCCCCACGGCAACCGCGACGGCGACTCGTCGGCGCGCGGGAGAGCGCCCGGATTCCGCGCC
>JADGRD010000583.1 GCA_017881285.1 Pseudomonadota bacterium
CTTCGTGCCCGAGACCTGGAGCAAGACCTTCTTTCACTGGATGAACAACATCCGCGACTGGTGCATCTCGCGCCAGCTGTGGTGGGGGCATCGCATTCCGGCGTGGTACTGCGCGTCCTGCAAGGCGCCGACCGTGGCGCGCACAGCGCCCACCCAATGCGTCCATTGCGGCGGCAAGGATCTGACCCAGGACGAGGACGTGCTCGACACCTGGTTCTCGTCGTGGCTGTGGCCGTTCGCCACCCTGGGCTGGCCCGAGCAGACGCGTGAGCTGCGCACCTTCTATCCCACCACGGTCATGGAGACCGGCTACGACATCCTGTTTTTTTGGGTGGCCCGTATGCTGATGGCCGGGCTGCACTTCATGAAGAAAGTGCCCTTTCGCACGGTGTACCTGCACACCATGGTCACCGACGAGAAGGGCGACAAGATGTCCAAGGTCAAGGGCAATACCATTGACCCCGTCGAGGTCGTGCAGAAGCACGGCGCGGACGCCTTGCGCTTCGCCCTGGCCTGGTTGACCAACCAGGCTGCGCAGGGCAAGAACATCAAGTTCTCGTGGAGCAACGTCGAGGACGCGCGCCGCTTCGCCAACAAGATCTGGAACGCCACGCGCTTCGTGCTCATGAACCTCACCGACTACGATCCCGACCAGTTCGCGGATCGCACCGCCGAGGGACCGGACAGTGCCGAATTCGATTTGCCTGAGCGTTGGATCCTTTCACGGACCCAGCGCGCCACCGAGGAAATCAACACCGCGCTCGAGGACTTTCGCTTCGCCGAGGCGGCGCAGGCGGTCTACCACTTCATCTGGGACGAGATTTGCGATTGGTACATCGAGTTGGCCAAGGTGCGCCTGCAGGATCCGTCGCGGGCCGCCGAGCGCTGGAAGATCCAGGGCACGCTGGTCACCGCGCTCGACGCGGCCATGCGCTTGCTTCACCCCTTCATGCCCTTTATCACCGAGGAGCTTTGGCAAAAGCTGCCCAAGCCCCAGGGCGCTCCCCAAAGCATCATGATCACGCTCTATCCCATCTCCGACCCGCGCTACCTGGACGATGCCACCGAAGCATCCATGGCGCTGGTGCAAAAGGTGGTGACGGTGGTGCGTTCGCTACGCACGGAAAACAACGTGCCTTCGCCAGCCAGGCCCAAGGTCATTCTCAACGTTGCCGACGATTACAAGAAGACCATTCTCGACGGCTATCGTAGCCTGGTGTCGGAACAGGCGCGCCTGGGTGAGGTGGTGGTTCGCCGCACAGGCGATGCACCCGAAGGTTCGGTAATGACGGCCATGGCCGGAGATGTCGAGGTGATGCTGGTGGTGGAAGTCAAGGCCACCGATCCCGGCGCCGAGCGCGCAAAACTGGAAAAGGATTGCGCAACGCTGATCAAGGATCGCGATTACCTGATCAAGAAGCTGGCCAATCCGCAGTTTGCCGAGAAAGCGCCCAAGGCAGTGCTCGACAAGGATCGTGCGCGCCTGGCCGAGGTCGAGGTGGCGCTAGCCAAGGTCGAAGCGGCACTGGCGCGGCTGTAGGTGCCGCGCCCATAGCACGAACCCCCTCCGGGTTCCTATGATCGCGTAGGCGGAGTCGGGCTTTGCACGACGGAGCCAGAGCGCGCAAGGGTTTGGGAACCCTTCCAGGGTTCCCATGATCGCGTAGGCGGAGTCGGGCTTAGCCCACGGCCTGCTGGCCTGGAGCCAGAGCGCGCGAGGCCGAGCGAAGCGAGCGGGGGGTGGGTGGCGGGTAGGGGCCGAGGGTTTGGCGAGGCCGCGCGAAGCGCGGGGGTGGCAGGGGTGGAGGCAGGTGCCGAGTGCGGAGCTAACCCTCCCCGGGTTCCCATGATCGCGTAGGCGGAGTCGGGCTCTGCCCGACGGAGCCAGAGCGCGGGAGGGTTTGGGAACCCTCCCAGGGTTCCCATTTCATTCGTCAAAAAGAACCTGGTCGCTGACGTCGGGGACGGCCTCGTTGCGCGCACCGGCGAGATCGGCGTTGGTCTTGCGCAGTCGCTGGCCGAGTACCTGCACGAAACTCCACAACAGCTTGACCGACATGCGCGGGAAGTTGCGGATGAGGTCGTTGAAGTCGCGGCGGCGCAAGACCAGCACCCGCGAGGCTTCTTCCGCCGTGGCGCTGACCGAGCGCGGTCCATTGTCGACAAGCGACATTTCCCCAAGGTGCGTCCCTTGTCCGACGTAGGTGACCAGGGCGCCCTCTTTGTGCAGGCGCACCTTGCCGGACAGAATGATGAAAAGCTCACTGCCGGGCTCGTCCTCGGTAATGATCTCGTCGCCAGGCTTGTAGTCCCGCACCTCGGTGAGCGCGAGGACGCGCAGGATTTCTTTGTAGGTTAGGTGCCGGAAGAGCGGCATCTGCTTGAGCACCTCGACCTTGCGATTCAGCTCTTGCGAACGCGCGTCGGCGGTCGGGGTGGTGTCCGTGTGGACGCGCAAGACGACGGCGGTGATGTTGTCGTGCCCGCCGCCAGTGTTGGCGTGCTCGATGAGCTTGCCCGGGATGGCGGTGATGCTCTCCTCGGTGAGCTGGCGCGAGATCTCCTTCTCGTCGAGGTAGGAGTGCAGCCCGTCGGAGCAAAGCAGGAACTGGTCGCCGGGCAGAACTTCCAGGTCGATGGTGTCGACCTGCACCGTCTCGTATACTCCGAGGGCGCGCGTGACCGCGTTCTTGTACGAGGCGTAGGGTGATTTTGCCAGTGTCTCGCGCGTGACCTTGCCGTGGCGGATGAGCTCGTTGATGAGGGAGTGATCCTCGGTGAGTTGCTCCGTGCGGCCCTCGCGGACCATGTAGATGCGGCTGTCGCCCACGTGCGCGATGAAACCGCGCTCGCCGAGCAGCAGGAACGCCGAGACCGTGGTGCCCATGCCGCGCTTGTCGGGTTCCTTCTGGCCGCGATCGTAGATGGCCACGCCGGCGGTCTGCACCGCGTATTCGAGCACCCCGAGCACGTCATGCGTGGTCACGCCGGTCTGGTGACGCGTGTAGGCCTCGAGGATGTCGCGCCGGCTGTCGATCGCGGAACGGATCTCGGCGACCGCGATCTGCGACGCGATCTCGCCCGACGCGTGCCCGCCCATGCCATCGGCCACCACGAAGAGCGACAGCTTCTGGTCGACCAGGTAGTTGTCCTCGTTGTGCGTGCGCTTACGCCCGACGTTCGTTGCGGCCCAGAAGCTCAGATCCATTGTTGCCGAGGGGTAAACTACACCGATTCGCTGCCCGGACAAGTTAGGCATTTCTCAGCGCATCGCGCGGGGATCGCTCGCCGCTTGCACGCGGACCTTGACAGTGCCGCACGCATTGCTACAAATGTCATCCCCGGCGGGCAGCCCGCTGGAAGAGTATTCGGGGATCGTCTAATGGCAGGACGCCAGACTCTGGATCTGGCTATCAAGGTTCGAATCCTTGTCCCCGAACCACCTTCTCAGTAGCATGCAAAAGACGGCCCCATGGTCTAGCGGTTAGGACGGCGCCCTCTCACGGCGTAATCTCGGGTTCAAGTCCCGATGGGGTCAC
>JADGRD010000055.1 GCA_017881285.1 Pseudomonadota bacterium
TCGACGGCCACGAACGAGGTGAACGGCGTGAGCAGATTGTAGAAGAGGCCGAGGTCGGTGATGGCGTTCTCGACGGGCTTGCCGCCACCCATGTGCAGCTCGTCCTCGAAGACCTCGACCCATTTGCGCGCCCACAGCGCGCGCAGGGCCAGGTTCTGCGGGCGCGCGTCGGCGGGCCGCAGATCGATGGCGTGGTGCCAGGCGCCGCGCCCGGTACGGCCGTTGATCTCGATGCGCGTGGGTCGCTCGCCACGGTACTTGCCGTAGATGAGCAGCGGGCGCTCGGCGAGCAGGTCGGGGATCTTCTCCGGCGCGACTTCGTAGGCGCCGGCGTCGCCGAAGCGGACTTCGATGTCGGTCAAGAGCGGGCGGTCGATCATCTTGCGCAGCTTCTCGGCTTGCTCCGCCGCTTTCTGCGGGCCCAGCACCACGAAAGGCTCGCCCAGGCCAGCGCGGGCCATGCCCTCGATGAGGCCGCGGTTGACCGAGCTGCCGATGCCGAAGGCGAAGAGGTTGGCCCGATCGAGGCGCTCGCGGATGAAGCGGAAGGCCTGCGCCTCGACGCCGACGTAGCCGTCGGTGACCACCACCACGGTGCGTGACACGCCCTTGCCCACGGGCGGAATGGCATAGGCCGCCTGCAGGCCGCCCATCAGCTCGGTGCCGCCACTGCCGTGCTGTTTGAGGATGACGTCGAGGCCCTCGCGGATGTTCTCCTCGGTCGCGGGCCGCGAGCCCTTGGGGCTCCACACGAAGTTGTCGCCCGAGAAGCAGGCGATGTTGAAGTGGTCGGTCGGGCGCAGGCTGGGCAGCAGGTGGCGCATCAGCTCTTTGGTGGTGTCGATGGGGAAGCCGTGCATCGAGCCCGAGGTGTCGAGCAGAAAGATGTACTCGCGGCCCGGGATGTCGGCCAGGGTGGGGCGCTTGGGTGGCTCGACCAGCAGGGCGAAGAATTTCTCGGCGGGGTAGGGCAGACCCGCGGTCGGCTCTGCGAATTCCAGCAGGCCAGTCTCGATCTTGTCGCCGGCCAGGCGATAGCGCAGGACGAAGTCCTTGTTGCCGCCGCCGGTCTGGTCGAGGGTGATGTCGGCCGTGGACGCGCCCGCGTACTTCACCGCGATCTTGTGCGAGGGCGACGACACGTCCTTGAGGCCGATGCCGGTCTGCAGGTGCACCTTGACGTCCCACGCGTAGGGCTCGGCCTTGCCCTCGGAGAGGTGGGGATTGGCCATCCACTGATCGGTCTTGGGATTGGCGCCGCCGGCGTAGCGCGGGCCCACCACTGTGGGATAGACGAATTCGTAGACCGAGTCTTCCGGAACCAACAGCTCGCTGTAGTCCAGCTCGACCTCGATGCGGTCGCCCGGCATGATGTTGGCGACGCTGGTGGTGAACACATTTGGCCGTTCCTGCTCGAGGAGCGAGGCGCGCTTGCCGGCTTGCTTGGCCGCCTCGTACTGCGCCCGCGCCTCGGCCTTGCGTTCGATCTTGGCCTCGACGATGCGCGCCCCGATCTTCATGCGCATTGCGTGCACGGCGGCGCGCGTGCTGGCCGGGAACACGTAGATGGCCTCGATGGTCTTGCCGCCGGTGTTCTCGAAGACCTGATGGACCTTCACCGCCGCGATGACGCCGGCGATGTTGGCCTCGGCCCACGTCTTCTTGAGCGGGACCTGATCTTTCTCGGGATCGCCGCCCGCCACGTAGAGGTAGGGCGACAGGCTGTGCTGGGCGCCCTCGGCGCCGGGATTTGCCGGGAATTGCATGCCCACCGGCCCGGTGTACTGCAGGGCCTTGAGGACCTGCGTGGGACTGACGGCTACGGGCTTGGCCTTGGGGGCGTCGGCGGCCTTGGCCGCGGTCGACGGGCCGAGAACGAGGAAGACTGCCAGGAATCGGGGCGATGGACGATGGCGCATGATCGGACCTCCTGCCCCGGGGTGGGCAACGCTTCCGGGGTCGGTAAGGATGAACGCACGAGGCGGGAAAAGGATCTAGCCGATCCGAAACAGACGTTGAATCGCGGGCGCCAGGTCGGAGGTGGCCTCGATCACCGCGTCGGGGGTTTCGGCGGCCAGCGGCTCCCGGGCACTGAACCCCCAAGCGACGGCGATGGCGGCGGTTCCGGCCTCGCGCGCGGCGCGGATGTCGGGCGAGGTGTCGCCGATGTACACCGACTCCGAGCCGTCCATGTGCGCCGCCTTGAGCAGGCGCCGCAAGCGCGTGGATTTGCCGAAGATGCTGGCGCCCGCGACGATGGTGGGGAAGAGATCGAGGTCGTGACGGGCGAGGAAGCCGCGCACGTTGGCCAGCGAGTTGGACGTCACGATGGCGAGGTGGTGGCCGGCCCTGGCCACCTCGCGCAGGGCCTCGCCGATGCCGGGCACGGGCGTCACGGCATGGAAGTGATCCATCAGATCCGCGCGCACGGCGATCATCAGGCGGGGCAGCTTCCACATCGGAATGCCCAGGACGGCCATGAGCTGGCCCGCGCCCATGCGACGCAGCTCGGCAACATCGGCCTCCGCCACGCGCCGCAGCCGCAGCCGGGGCGCCACGCGGTTGTAGGCCAGCAGGGATTCCGCGAAGGAATCCGCGACGGTACCGTCGAAGTCGAAGATGACGAGCGAGCGCCCCATGGCCGGCCAGCCCGGGGTTATATTCACGCCGCGTGGAATTTGCGACAGCGAACTGGGGTTTGCTAGCGGCCTTTGCTGGGGGTGAAGGTCAGAAGCACGGTGCCGGCGGTCGAACCCTCGGGGCGCGGGGCGACGGATTTGCCGGTCAGCTTCTTGGCGAGGGCGGCGGCCACGTCGGACGCGGGGCCGGCGGGCTCGGCGGCTGTGACCTTGCCCGCGCCGTCGATGGCGATGCGCAGCCCTGCGCCGTTCCCCGCGGAGCGCGGCGGGCACGGCCAGGATTTGGGCCCGCGCTGGACGAAGGCGAGGGCGGCGCGCAGATCGCCGATGTCACGTGGGTTGGCCGGCTTGGCGTCGACCGCGCAGGCCGCCGTGGGCTTGCCCCCACCACCCTTGCCCTTGCCGGGCCGGCCACCGTCCTCCGTGGGCAGCCCGGCCAAGGGATCGTCGGGCACCTGCCGGCGCGGGCGGATGGGGTTTCCGTCCAGGGCCACGGACCCGGCGGCTCCGATGGCAGCGGTCGCCGCGGTGGATTCCAGCAAGGGGGCAGGCAGACAGACGAGCAGGGTGAAGACGCGCGCGTGTCGCATGGCGGACCTCCTGCCCCGGGGTGGGTTGGCGAAACCCCAGGGCCACGGATCCTCGAACGCACGAGCGCGAGAAAAGATCTATTCTGATGGGAACCCTGGGAGGGTTAGCTCTGCACTCGGCACCTGCCACCCACCCTGCCTCCCCCTCGCTGCGCTCGGCCTCGCCAAACCCTCCCGCGATGCTTCGCCGCCGGCAAAGCCAGCGAAGCGTAGGCTCCGCACGCGTCTACGTCTTCACGCGATCCATGCGGCGGCGAAGGTCGTCGAGCTCGTCGTTGAGCCGGCCGAGCCGCCGCCCTACGGTGAAGACGTAGCCAAACACGGCCAGCCAGATGAACCCGTAGGCAAGCGCCACCATGGTCATGACTTTTTCTCCTCGGCCTGGTCGAGCAAGACTTCCAATTCGACGATGCGGGCCTGGGCGTTCTCCACGGCCAGGCGCAGGGACATCAGGACGAACCACAGCACGGTGAACGACAGCAACGAGAGCCAGAAGGCGCTGCGCATGCCGGGCCCCAGGGTGGACACGACCGTGGTCTGCGGATGGATGCTGCGGAAGAAACGCACGCTGAAATAGACCAACGGAATGTCGACCGCGGCGAAGAGGGCCAGGGCCGCGGCCAGCTGGCGCGCGGAGGGGCCGCCGTAGCGCCGGGCCAGCACGTAGGCGACCAGCATCAGCCAGAGCAGCAGCGACGACGTCAGTCGCGCCTCCCACTGCCAGTACACGCCCCACGCCGCCTTGGCCCATAGCGGGCCGGAGACCAGCACGCACATGCCGAAGAGGACGCCCAGCTCGGCGGCGGACAGGGCGATGCGATCGCCGCGCTCGGAGCCGCGAAAGAGGTAAGCGATGCTGCCGCCCGCGCACACGAAGGTGGACAGCATGAGCAGCCAGGCGCAGGGCACGTGGAAGTAGAAGATCTTCTGCACCAGGCCCATGACGCTTTCGAGCGGCGCCTCGGCGACGGCCAGGCAGGCGAGGAAGAGCAGCAGGAAGGCGCCACCGCAGGCGGCGAGGAATCGCGTCGATGTCGGGGCGGGCGCGGTCGGCATGGTGGGCAATGATAGCGCAGGCGGGATGGTCATTCGCCGGAGACCACGGGTTCGAAAACCCAGAGGCCCAGCAATATGTAGATGACGTCGGTGGCCAAAAGGAAACGCACCCAAAAGGCGACCGGCTCCAGATCCGGCGCCAGCGGGTCGAACATGCACGCCGTGGCCCGGCTGGCGGCGAGCAGCACGGGGATGGCGATGGGGAAGAGCAGGGCGCCGAGCAGGGCCTCGCGGCTGCGCGAGCGCAGGAGCGCGGCGGAGAACACCACCCCGGTGGCGGCGAACCCCAGCGTGCCGAGCAGAAGCACGAGGGCGAGCCAGCCGGGGTGGGCAAAAACCTCGGCCGAAAAGAGCAGCCCGACCAGCACCACGAGCACGACCTCGACCGCCAGCATGAGCAGCGAAACCGCGAGGAGCTTGCCCGCGTAGATGGCGGCGCGCGGCGCCGGGGAAAGTAGGAGGGCGCGGATGGCTTCGTTCTCGCGCTCGCGGTCGAGCACGCGCGCCAGGGCCACCGTGCCGGTGAAGAGCGTCGCGGCCCACAGCACGCCCGCCGCCGTGATGGGGCCTTGCGCGGGGTCGGTGGCGTTCGACAGGGCGAAGGAAAAGACCAGCACGACCAGGGCCGCGGAGAAGCCCATGGTGTAGAGCACCTCGCGGCTCTTGCCCTCGATGCGCAGATCCTTGCCCGCGATGAGCAGGGTGTAGCGCCAGAAGCTACCGGTCACGCAGGGCCTCCTCGTAGAGGGCGCGCACTTGGGCGGCGGGAAAGCCGGCCGGCTGCGCGCGATCGAGCGCCACGCGGCCGCGCCGGATGACCACGAGGTGGCCGGCGACGGCGGAGGCGGCCTCGAGATCGTGGGTCACCAGAATCACCAGTCGGCCGGCCTCGCGCTCGCGCCGAAGCTCGCCCACCAGCCAGCGCACGCCCGCGGGATCGAGCGCGGAGGAAGGCTCGTCGAAGAGCAGGATCTCGGGCTCGTGCAAGAGAGCGCGCGCCAGGGCCAGGCGTTGCAGCATGCCGCGCGAAAAGGCGCGCGCCGGCAGGTCGCCGCGCACGTCGGCCAGGTCGACGCGTTCGAGCATGGTGGAGATGCGTTCCTCGGCCGAAGACAGGGCGTAGAGCGCGGCGAAGAGGCGCAGGTTCTGCCGGGCCGAGAGATCGGGGTAGATGCCGGGCTCGTGGCCGACGTAGCCGATGGTCTGGCGGGCGGGGTGGCCGAGCGGCTCGTCGCCGAGCCGGATCTCCCCGGCCGTCGGGCGTACCAGCGTGGACAGGATGCCGAGCAGCGTGGTCTTGCCCGCGCCGTTGGGGCCGACGATGGTCGCGACCCGGCCAGGCGCGAATTCCAGCGACACGTCGACCAGGGCGCGCTGGCGGCCGTAGTTCTTGCTGACCTGCGCCACGCGCAAGTGGCGTTCGCTCATGCCATCACGCTTTCGCCGCGGGGGTTGGCCGTCGCGGCCTGCGGGCCGCGACTACACCGGCCGCGATGAGCAGGGTGACCAAGATCCCGGCGATCCACCTGCCCAGGTGCCCGCGGGTGGGCAGGCCGTTCACGGTCAGGCGCAGCGGCTGACCCGGGGGCAGACTGTCGAGGTCGTACATGCGCAGCTCGTTGCCGTTGTCGTCGCGCTCGGCCGGGCGGGCACGTAGGCCGGGCGCGGAAACGCCGACGGAAAGCGTGGCCGGGATCATGACCAGCCCGCCCTGCATGCCGAGCGGCATGGGTTGCACGATCTCGACCTCGGGCGTTTCGTGCATGCCGAGTACGCAGCCGACGCGGATCTGCGCCGCCGCCGCCGGGTTGTCGGTCGGGGGCAGAAGACTGTGCAGGAGCGCGCCGGTGCCTTCCTTGAGCTCGACTTCTGCGCCGCCCGACATCTTTTCCGCGCCCGTGCAACCATCGGGCAGTGGAATGAGCAGCCCGCGCGGACCGGGATCGAAGACCTTGTCCGAGGTGTTCTCGACGACGAGGTTTTGCAGGAAGGCGAGGGAATCCTCGCGCAGCTCGACCATCATGCGCGTGTTGGCGGAGACGCGCAGCACGGAGAGGTCGCTGGTCTTGCCGGGGATGCGCAACTCGCCGGCCGACCCGCGCTTGGCTTCGAGCGCGAAGGGTTGCGTGCCCATGCGCATGCCGTCGCGCTCGACCGCCGCGGCCCAGGGCACGCCCTCGCCGCTCTCCAGCCCGGCAAAGCGCGCGGTGCCGGAATCGTCGGTGTCCGCGTGCTTGACCTCGACCCCGCCGGCGGCTTGCCGCGTGCGCGCGAGGTCCACGCGTACGCCCAGCATCGGCTTGCCGTCAGCGCCGAGAACGTGGATCTCGACGGCGCCGGCCGGCAGCTTGTCACTGGGCTCGATCTTGCCCGCGCGCACGCGGAGCGCCTTGCTGCCACCCCCCATGCCGTGCGGGCTTTGTCCCGTCATCTCGGCCATGGCCCCGGTCGCGTTGGCGCCGACGATCATGAGGAGGCGCGTGCCTCCCTCGGCCGGCACGGGAAATTCGGCGGTCGACAGGGGTTCGCCATCCACCTCGGCCTGCGCGCCGAAGGTGGCGCCTACCGGGACGTTCGAGAAGATGGCCCGGCCGTCATCGCCGGACTTCACGGTCGCCGACCCCTTCTTGCCGCTCGGCAGGGTCCACGAACCGACCACCGCCGCGCCCGCGATGGGCTCGGTCATCGATGGCCGCGTGAGGCGGACCGAGATGGTGCCCACCGGCAGATCCTGGACGAACAGTGGTGCGCTCATGGCGGCGCCATGGTCCGGCGGCATGTCCTGCGCGAAAACCGTGCTCCCAGCGAGCGCGAAGGCCAGCCCAACAACCACCGCGCCCAGGCCGGCTTTTCGGCTCATGAAGGTCGTGTTTTGGACTGGCAGACGCATGTCCTGGAATGTGTCGACCATAGCATGGGGCAGACGCCGGTTCTTGTCAGGTAGCCGGTTCGTCGAAATCCGAGCCGGTAACTCCCACTTTCTAGCGGCCACCGGCGAAGTAGTCGCGCGGGCTGGCGCCGCGCAGGGCACGGAACACGCGGTGGAACTGCGAGTAGCTGCCGAAGCCGGCGGCGTACGCGGATTCGAGCAGGTTGCTGCCACCCGAGTCGACGAGCGACAGGAAGCGTTCGAGGCGAAGTTGGTTGCGGAAGTCGACCAGCGAAACGCCCGTGTCCGACTTGAACACGCGGGCGAGGCGCGACAGGCTGACGCCGATCTTCTTGGCGATGTCGCCACCGCGCAGGGATGGATCGTCGGTCAACATGCGCACCGCCGTGCCCACCGTCGGGTGCCGCGTCGCCGGGCCGTAGGTCACCCTGCCGGACCCGCGCAGCGCTGTGAGACGGAGGCCCAGCACCGCGCAGAGCACGGCCGCTTCGGCTTGCCTGGTCGGGTCCACGGTGGCATTGGTCAGTCCGGCGTCGTTGTAGAGCATGGCGAGCGGGCGGCGAGACGAACGGACGGGTGTGCACGCCACCCAGCCCTGGCCCACCACCTTGGTTTCGGCCGCGCTGTTCACGATGATCGGGCAGTTGTCCGCGACGGTCCAGTGCGCCTCGCCCGACATCGCTCGCGCGAGGACGTGGTGGCCGGCTTCGTCGAGCTGAAACATGGAGTGGTGCTCGTCGATTACGTTACGCCGCAAGTCGGTGCCCCAGGAGCCGAGCATGAGGCCGAGCTGGTCGTCGTAGAGATAGAGCCCGGCACGGACCAGACCGACGGGGTCGAGCGCCAGCTCGACCGTGCGCTTGAGCAGGGCGTCGACCTCGTTGAGGGCGAAGAGATCTCCGAACGCCAGCAAGAGATCGACGGCGTCGGAACGTGTGCGACTGCCACCCCAGGTCGGCCGAGGCGGCTTCTTCCGGAGAATGACGGACCAATCGATGCGTCTCCGCTTGGACATCGTATTGCGTCGAGCTTAGCCCCAACTATTTGGGGCAACAAGCCGATGTCCGCCACATATGCAACCTCGTGGCCAGGGATGCGAAGACGCTTACGTGCGTGTCTGGGAGACTCTGTCGCAGGAGGGAGTCCCATGAAGTCCAAGGTGCTCGCAACATGTCTCGTCACTTTGCTGTCCCTGGCAGGTTGTTCGGGAGGAGGGACGACTGAGTCAGCCACGGGCGGTAGCTCGGGAACGGGCGGCCAGACGCAAACTGGCGGCTCCGGGAACATGGGCGGCAGCCCGGGGAGTGGCGGAACCACCAGCACGGGCGGCAGCTCGGCCTTCGGCGGGACGACGAGCTCCGGCGGCTCCGGCACGGGTGGCAGCTCGGCGACCGGCGGCAGGACCGGCACGGGCGGCAGCTCGGCCTTTGGCGGGACGACGAGCTCCGGCGGCGCCGGTTCGGGCGGCACGACCGCCACGGGTGGCACGACCGCCAAGGGTGGCAACCCTGGAAGCGGCGGCACGACGGCTACTGGCGGTACGACGTCCAGGGGTGGGGCGGATGGCGGCGTGGATGGGACGACGGGAACGGGTGGGAGGGCGGCCACGGGCGGCACGACGAGCACCGGCGGCGGCACGAGTGTCCCCGTCGGCGCTTCCGGTTATGCGGCCGCTGGTGCTAGCGGTCAGGCCAAGCCGAGCGGCAGCGCCACCACGGTAACCGTGCTCGACTGGGCTGGCTTCAAGACAGCGGTGTCTTTCACCTTCGACGACGCCAATTCCTCGCAGATCTCGAACTACACTGCCTTGCAGGCGCAGAACGACAAAGGCAACAACGTGCGCTACACGTTCTACTTGCAGACAGGGAAGTCAGAAGCGGGCAATGCGATCTGGTCCACGGCCCACAAGGACGGTCACGAGCTCGGCAATCACACCAAGAGCCACCAATCAGCTGCGACCACGACGGACATCGACGCGGCCGAGACCTTCATCAAGAGCACGTTTGGCGTGACCTCGTACTCGGTCGCCGCGCCGAACGGCGATGCTTCGTATCAGACCGTGGTCGCGGGAATGAAAGAGTTCCTCACCAATCGCACGGCGGGCAACGGCGGGGGGATCGCGGCGACCGACTCTCCGAGCAGCAAGCAGTGGCAGCTTCCCTGCATCATTCCGTCTACCGGCGCCTCGGCGTCGGCGATGGAGAGCTCGATCAGCTCGGCCATCGGCACCTCGAAGTGGGTCACCTTCCTGGTCCACGGATTCAGCGGCGGCAGCGACGGGGCCTATCAACCGGTCGCCATCGGTGAATTCACGAGCACTGTGTCCTGGGCCAAGACCCAGGGGACCATCTGGATCGACACCGTGGAGAACGTCTCCGCGTACTGGATTGCGGAGAACGGCTTCAAGAAGCTCACGCCGGCGACCTCGGGAACCGACAAGACGTGGACGTGGAAGACCACCGATTTCAACACCCCATTCCCGCCCGGCAAATACCTGCGCGTGAAGACCGATGGCGGCACCCTCAAGCAGGGCAGCACCGTGCTTAACTGGGACGACCACGGTTACTACGAGGTTTCCCTCGATGCAGGGACACTGACGCTGTCTGCGCAGTAACTCGCAATTGAATCGAGCGGAGGCTTTCCCATCATGAATCGAAACCGTATCAGCGTTTGTGCGGTTCTTGCGGCCGTCCTTGGATTGCTCGCGGCTTCGCCGTGCCTTGCGGCTTGGCAGAGTAACTACAGCTTCGGGGCCACCTTGCAGGGGGATCTCTACACCCCCAGCAAGTTAGGCACACCGCCCGCGATCCTTGTCGCAATACATTACTGCAGCGGGAACTCGTCAAACGCACACGGTTGGTTCCAGACGGCCGCTGACACTAACGGGTTTTACATCATCGCTCCGAATGCGGGTAAGAACTGTTTCGATTCCAGCGCTAGCCGCGATGGCGATAAGGCAGCCATTGTCAAGATGGTAGATGTAGTGGTGAAGCTAGGCGGCGACAAGAGCCGAGTCTTCGCGGCAGGATTGTCCTCAGGCGGGTGCATGACCAATACGCTCCTCGCCATTTATCCAGACATCTTTGTTGGAGGTGCGGCGATGCCCGGTTTTCCCGCCGGGACCTGGCCTGCCGGCGACACCAGCTGTACCAAATGCGGTTCGAGTCCGCCCAACCAAACTGCCCAACAATGGGGCGACATGGCGCGCAAAGTCTTTTCCTGGAGCGGCACATACCCTTGCGTTCAGCAATGGGTCGGCGGCGCCGACGAATACAACTTCAACGCCTATCTACCCGACGTGGCTGCGCAGTTTACCAACCTCATGGGCATCAGCGGCACCGGCACCGCGGGGAGCGGCGCCCCGAGCGGGTGGACTCGGACTGTGTACAAGGACACCTCCGGAAACGTGAGGGTGGAAACAAACCTCGGTCCATCAACCCAGAAGCACGACCTGTCTAGTGCCGGTCTGTTTGGCAACGTCATTACCTTCCTCGGCCTCGACAAGCCCACCGGCGCTTGTGGCATCACCAGCACCGGCACCGGTGGCGCTGGCGGAACAGGTGGCACGACCGGGGCCACCGGCGGCACTTCGGGCGGCGGGGGCACCGGCGGGGCCAAGGATGGCAGCGCGGACGGCGCGAGAGACGGCGGCACGGATGCGTCCGGCACGGGCGGCAATCCGGGCACGGGCGGCGCCAGCAGTAAGGGCGGCACGGGCGGCCCTAGCGGCAGCGGTGGCACGACCGCAAGCGGCGGCACGGTTGGCAGCGGCGGCACCAGCGCGAGCGGCGGTACGGTCGGTACCGGTGGTAGTTCGAGTAGTGGCGGCGGCTCCGGCAGCGGCGGCGCAACCGGCACCGGTGGTACGACCGGCAGCGGCGGCAGCAGCGCGAGCGGCGGCTCGGGTGGCAGTGGTGGCAGTGGTGGCAGTGGTGGGGCGCCAGCCAGCGGCGGCAGCTCCGGAAGCAGCGGCAACGCCAGCAGTGGTGGGACCACCGGAAACAACAATGGCAACAGCGCCGGCTGTGCCTGCGCCCTGGGCGCCGGCAACGGACGTGGTGGTGCAACTGCCATGATGGTTGCGGCCCTGCTTGGCCTGGCGGTTCTCCGTCGCAGACGGCGCGGGTAGCTGGATACTGCGGCTCACGTCATGAATGGCGTGAGCCGCGTCGGCGAGGCGCATTCCCGCCGCGGGATGGTTATGGTGTACTGGTGCTCGACAGTGGCCAGTAGCGTAAATCAAGACAACGCA
>JADGRD010000584.1 GCA_017881285.1 Pseudomonadota bacterium
CTGCAGCCTTTCGACCAGCTCCAGATTCTCGGTGACGCGGAACCATTCGTGGACGGCGCCTGCGATCTCGGGGCCGACGCCCTCGACGGTTTCCAGCTCCTCGAGGCTGGCCGCCGCCAGGGCAGCGATGGACGCAAAGCGCCGGGCGAGAAGCTGGGCCACGTGCGTTCCCACCCGATGGATGGAAAGCCCGACCAGCAGTCGCGCCAGCGGACGCTCCTTCGAGGCCGCGAGCGCGGCGAGTAGGTTCTGCGCGGAGCGCTCGCCGAAGCCGGGCAGGGCGGCCAGATTCTGCCCGTCGAGCCGGTACAGGTCGGAGGGATCCGTCACCCATCCCCGCTCCATGAGCAGCGTGATGGTTTGCTCGCCCAGGTGCTCGATATCCATCGCGTCCGGCGAGCCGAAGTGAAAGAGCCAGCGCGCGCCCTGGGCCGGACAGTCCTTCTTGTTGGGACAGCGCCAGTCCGCCTCGTCGCCCTTGCGCACGAGCGTCGCGCGGCAGGCCGGGCACTCGCGCGGGAACGGCCACGGGGGGCTTCCCGGCGGGCGCTTCTCCAGCACCGGCCCCACCACCTCGGGAATCACGTCCCCTGCGCGGTGGACGATCACGGTGTCGCCCTCGCGCACGTCCTTGCGCCGGATCTCGCTTTCGTTGTGCAGTGTCGCCGACGAGACGGTCACGCCACCCACGACGACCGGCTCGAGCTCGACGTAGGGCGTGACCCGGCCGGTGCGTCCGGTGTTGACGGCGATGCGCAAGACCCGCGTGGTCTTCTCCTCGGGCGGGAACTTGTACGCGATGGCCCAGCGGGGGGCGCGGCTGGTGGCGCCGAGCTCCCGGCGCTGGTCGTAGCGGTCGACCTTGATGACGATGCCGTCGATCTGATAGTCGACCTGGTGGCGCTGGCGGTGCCATTTGTCGACGAAAGCCACGACCTCGGCGAGCGACGCTGCCGCTTCGATGGTCGGGTTGACGGGCAGGCCGAAGGCGCGCAGGCGTGCGAGATCCTCCGAGTGCCGCGTGGCGCGCTGCCCCGCGGCGATCTCGCCGTGCGCGCCCACGCCGTAGCACCACAGACGCAGGCCGCGGCCGGCCGTCACCGTGGGATCCTTCTGGCGCAGGCTGCCCGCGGCCGCGTTGCGGGGATTGACCAGGGGCTTTTCTCCACGCGCCGCGAGCTCGCGATTGAGGCGCGCGAAGGTCGAGATGGGCAGGTAGACCTCGCCGCGCACTTCGAAAAACGTCGGGATGCCGTGACCGCGCAGTCGCGCCGGGATGTCGGCGATGGTGGCCAGGTTGGCCGTGACGTCCTCGCCAACGCGACCGTCCCCTCGGGTCGCGCCACGCACGAACGCGCCGTGCTCGAAGACCAGCGAAATCGCCAGGCCGTCGATCTTCAGCTCGCACACGTAGTCGACGGCGCCGTCCGCGCCGCGCTCGAGCTTGCCGGCCCACGCGATGAGATCCTCCCGCGAGAATGCGTTGTCCAGCGAGAGCATGGGCGCCGCGTGGGTGACGGGCGCGAAAAGCGCCGTGGCCGCGCCGCCCACGCGCTGCGTGGGGCTGTCCGTCGTGGCCAGATCGGGAAAGCGTGCCTCGATCGCGCGCAGCTCGCGCATGAGGTCGTCATATTCGGCGTCGCTGATGGACGGCTGGTCAAGCTGATAGTAGAGCCGGTTGTGCTCGGCGATGGTCGCGCGCAGCGCCGCGACTCGGAGGCGAGTTGCCTCAGGATCACGCCCCCCGAATCCGGTCGATCCCATTCTCTGTGTTCTCGGTCCCCTCCGCGCTCTCCTTAGCTACGCCTTGCCCTCAGAAAGGGCCCTATCGAGGTCGGCTTCGACCGATTCGCGATTCGCCGCTCGCGCCACCGACAACTCCTGGACCACCAATCCGCGCGCGGTATCAAGCATGCGCCGCTCGCCGAACGAGAGCGACTTCGTCTTCTTCAGGCGATGCAGATCGCGGAAGACTTCCGCCACCTCGAAAAGGGAACCCGACTTGATCTTGTCCATGAACGCGCGATAGCGACGGTTCCAGGTGTGGCGCTCGAACTGCACCACCTTCTCGCGCAGGATTTGCAGCACCTCCTCGGCGTCGGCCTTCCCGGCCACGGGACGCAGACCGACCTGCTCGGCCTTGTCGATATGCACGAGGATCTTGAGGTCACTGGTGCTGAGGCGCAGGACATAGAACTCCTGAACCCGGCCGCCGATTTCCTTCTTCTCAATGTCCACGACTTCGGCGATGCCGCGGGAAGGATAGACAGCTTTCTGGCCAATCGTCAGCGTGAGTGCCACCTGCAGGCTCCTTGGTTGACGGCCGTCTGGCCGTTTGGTTTTGCGTCCCCGCCAACACTTTAGCGCAGTTCTTTCTCACGGGAGCAAGGGATTCGTTGGTGAGCTCACGCATGGCCAGGGGGCATTGGGTCCGTCACTGGCGTTACGGGCCCAATTCGGTAAGCTTCGGCCCGTGCCGGTTTCGACGCCGCCCCTCGAGGGCACGCCCGCACGGGCGCCGGAGTCCGTGCCTCCGCGCGGCAATGTGGCGCGGCCGTCACTCTTGGTGCTAGCCGGCATCGCCGCGATTGCGCTGTGCGCGGTGGTCTTCGGTCCCGCGTTGGAGGGGGACTATGTGTGGGACGACGTCTGGCTGGTCGAGCACAATCAGAACATCATTCGCGCCGACGGCATCGGACGATTGCTCGCAACCGATATGTGGGATAGCGCCCACGCCAGGCCCAGCGTTCTTTACCACCCCGTGCCGATGGCGACCCTTTGGCTCCAAGCACGCATAACCGGGTTGTCCATCGTTGCGTTCCGCCTGGGGAACCTCGCGATCCATCTCCTTTGTGCGGTGCTCCTGCAGGCGTTGCTGCGGCGCCAGGGTATCGGCCGGACCGCGGCTTCGCTGGCTGCGCTCCTTTTCCTCGTCCATCCCAGTGTGACCGAGCCGGTCATGTGGGTCGTTGGGCGTCAGGACTCGCTCGCCGCACTGTGCGCCCTCGCCGCGCTCCTCGCGTGGCCAGACGCGACGAGCCGTCGATCGGTGCCGCGCGCTGCGGCCGCGGGACTCTTGTGCGCTCTTGCCTTTCTCTCCAAGGAACCGTTCGCCGTCGTCGCCGCGCTCCTTTTCGCGCGGACGGTGGCCGACCGCGTACCATGGCGCCGCGCCCTGGCCTGGCTTGCGTTCCCGGTCGCAGCGGTCGCCGCGGCGGTGATGCTGCGCCACGCGCTCGCGATCCCATCCACGGCCGGCGGCCCGGCGGGTGGTTTTCGCGTGCTCGCGACCTACGCAACGATTCTGTGGCACTACCTCGCGCAGCTCACGGCGTTCGACAATGGCCCTGCGGTCGTCGCGTTTCGGCCACTCCCCTGGCCCGCGGTAGCCGCGATCTACGCCGCCCTGGCGGCGGCGATCCTGCCACTCGCTCGGGCCGCTCGGTCCGGCGGCCGGCGACCCGCCCTGGCGCTGATCGGCACGGCGTGGTTTCTCGTCTCCCTGGCACCCCACGTTGTCTCGGTGCCGGCCTTCGGT
>JADGRD010000585.1 GCA_017881285.1 Pseudomonadota bacterium
CAATATATTTGTTTTTTCCCGGAGAGGGGGTTGCCATGGCCGACGGTCTCGCGAGCATCAAGCGTATCTTCGAGATAGCGGTGGGTACCTTGGCGCCCCACGTACCCGGCACCAGGGGTCCGCTGCGCGGCAGGGACTTCATGCTCGACGACCTGACACACGGCGCCGATCACGGGCGCTGACTCGAGAGGGGTGAGCAGCATGCAGAATCGTATTCTTCGCTCCATCGGACGTTTCTTCGAGGGCACCGGTTCGGTGCTCAGCACTCCCTCGGGCGACGCCCGCGGGCACATCAACGTGCCGATCGACACCATGTACGACATTTCCGGCAGCGACCGCTTCGTGGGGCGCTGACCTCAGGACCGCTTCAAGCTTCTCCGTCCCGTTCACGGCGTTCCCCCACGTCGCGACACGGTTGACAAAGGGCCCCTCGTCTCCCTGGTTCCGGCCCCGAATCCCAGGGAACAACGGCGAGGGGTCCTTCTCCTTTTAACGATGCATGCGGAGTCGCCGGCCGGCGGTACAGTGCGGGCGCCGAACTGGCGCGAGGAGGCGGTGGAGCTGCCGCGCGAGGCGCGGCGGCCGCGTCAGGCGCCGAAGTACGCGGGGTAGCCGCGCGTCTTGTGCTTGCGGCGCTGGTAGGTGCGCGCGAGTTCGATGAAGATCCCGACGTCGCGCTCCAGGTCGCCCTGGGTGCCGTCGAAGTAGAAGACGCGGATCGGCAGGTTGTCCAGGTCCTTGGAGAGACTCGGGTAGACGGCCTCAGTGACGATGCCGTTCATGCAGGTGAACGGACTGATGTCGATGATGCCGTCGGCGCCCTTCTCGTACATGTAGATCGACTTGCCGCTGCTCAGCACCATCTCGCCGAGGGCGCCGGTGTACGGCAGGTAGGGGAAGCTCATCTCCAGCACGTCGCGCACGTCGTGGGGCTCCTCGTAGCCGACGAAGTCGGCCTCGAACGGCCCGTAGAGCTTGTGCTCGTCCGCGCGCATGATCTTGCTCTTGATGTAGCGGATGGTGTTGTCCTTGCCGAACCGCTTGCCCTCTTCCGCCAGCCGGCGGCGCTGCTCGTCGTCGGTGTACCAGACCCACTCGCCGATGTCCGACAGCCAGCACTCCCCGCCCTGCTCCTCGACGACGCGGATGAGGTCGAAGTTGGAGAAGGTGTTCTGGCGGCAGAAGATCTCGCCGACCACGCCGATGAGCGGACGCGAGGCGTCGTAGTCGGCGGGCACCGCCCTGAAGCGGTCGCGGGCGCGCAGCATGGCCGTGACGATGGCCTCCATGCGCGCCTTGTGCGAGACGTTCTCCCTGCTGACCGCTCTGCCGACGTCCTCGAGGCACTCGTGGTAGACGGCGTCCGTGGAGCCCTTCTCGCGCTCGTAGGGCCGCGTCTTGAGCAGGAGCTTCATGAGGATGTCCTGCGCCAGCACGGCCCGCCAGGCGGTGCGCACGAGGTCCTGGGAGTAGTTGCCGATGGACGTGTACCCGTCGCTCGAGGTGATGCTGATCACCGGGATGTCGTCGTAGCCCAGTTCGTCGAACTTGGCGCGGATCAGGTGCAGGTACTGCCCGAACCGGCACGGCCCGTTGGCCGACGGCATGAGGAAGGCGACCTTGTCGCGGCCCTCCTCCTCGATGATGCGCAGGAAGTCCCCGAGCACGATCTTCTGCGGGTAGCACTCGTCGCCGGAAGTCACGCGGCCGCCGAGCTCGAGCGTGAGCTCATTGGAGTCGCTGGTGGGCCAGGCGTCGAAGCCGATGGAGCGGATCGCGGCGGCCAGCAGGTAGGTGCCCCCGTACGGCATCTGCGGCAGGTACAGCCTGCGGCCCTCCATCCCGAAGTCGGCGATCGCCTCCTGGATGCGGGCGTCCTTGACGTTGTCAGCCACGTGAGGTGCCTCCTCCGGCGCCCCTCACGACAGCGGCGCCGCGCCGGCTACTGGACGCCACCGGCCACCTCCTCGCGGCAGGAGCGCGCCTCGTCGGCCGCATCCTGAGACCACCAGCGCAGGAACCCCTTGCTGTCCAGATACGCCTCGCAGCGGGTCATCGCGCCGGCGTCGTTCTGGTGCTCGTCGAACTGCAGGGTCAGGTACGGCTTGCCCGACGCCTCGCGCACGTAGTGCTTGATGTACGAGTCGGGCCCGCACTTGAAGTTCGTCATGTAGATGAGGTGCAGCCGCTCCTTGTCCCGCACGTAGGTCGCGGTCTGCAGGATCTTGCGACCGTAGTTCCAGTACATGTTGGGCACAATGGGGTCGATGTCGATGCCGCGGATGGGCAGGAAGTCGAGCGGGATGACGTTCACCCCGTAGAACTTGCGCAGCTTGCGCGGGATGTCCATGTTGATGCCCTTGTCGTACATGTTGTACGGACGCCCGACGAGGACGACGCCGAGCTCTCCCGCGTGCTCGAGGCACTCGAGCGCCTCAGCGCCGGCGGCCTGGAGCTTGCCGCGGAACACGTCCTGCGCCTTGTACGCGGCGTCGAACGCGCTGCGCACGCGCGCCTTGCTCAGGCTGAGCGTCTGCATCACGCCGGCGAAGTCGCGGATCAGCCCTTCGCGCCCGTCGCGGAAGCACACGCGCGGGTCGAGGATCTGGGCCCTGTGCGCCTCGAGGCCGGGCGCGTGCTTGACGACGAACGGCAGCGTCTGGCCCCACGGGCAGGCGTGCGAGTTGTACTGCTCGAACTCGGTCTCTTCGTTGACCTGGTTGGGCACGAAGACCCAGTCGACGCCCTCGTTGAACAGCCACTGCACGTGGCCGTGCGCCACGCGGATCGGGAAGCACGGCTCGGCGACGGTGAGCGCCACCCCGGCCTCGCGGATCTGCTTGTCGCTCTCCGGCGAGAGCACCGGGCGCATGCCCAGCTCGGCGAAGAAGGTCGCCCAGAACGGGAGCCGGTCGTAGGTGTACATCGCACGGGCGAAGCCCACGGTGGGCGCCGTCTCCGGCACGCGTGCGCGTGCCGCTTCGTACGGCGCCAGCAGTTGCTCTTCGCGGAAGGCGACGAGGTCGGCGATCACCGGCTCCTTGTCGACCTTGGCCGGCTTTCGGTAGCGGTCGGAGCACTTGTCGCCCCAGTAGGTCTTCTCACCCTCGATGGTGAACTGGCGCACGTCGCACTCGTTGGAGCACGCCTTGCACACGAAGTCGACGACGGTGTAGTCGACCTCCTCGAGGTCCCAGCCGCGGAAGCTCGTCGGCTCGCTGGTGCGCGTCACACGCTCGCGGGCGAGCAGCGCCATACCCAGCGCGCCCATCACGCCGTTGTGCGGCGGCACGATGACTTCCTTTTCGAGGATCTGGCTGAACGCGGCGGCGACGGCGTCGTTGTACGCCGTTCCGCCCTGGAAGAAGATCACGTCGCCGACGTGCCGCTCGCGCACCAGCCGGTTCAGGTAGTTGGTGGCGATGCTGAAGGCCAGGCCGGCGACGAGGTCGTCGCGCCGCGCGCCGCGCTGCTGGTACGCCATGACGTCGCGCTCCATGAACACGGTGCAGCGCTCGCCCAGGCGGACGGGC
>JADGRD010000586.1 GCA_017881285.1 Pseudomonadota bacterium
CGCGGCTGCACATCCCGGCCCTGCGCATGACCGACGGCCCGGTCGGGGTGCGCGTTGGCCAGGCCACCGCCTTTCCCGCCAGCGCCCTGCTCGCCGCGACCTTCGCTCCCGAGCTCGCGGCGCGGGTCGGCGCGGCCATCGCGCGCGAGACGAAGGCGCACGGCAAGAACGTGCTCCTCGGGCCCGCGGTCAACATCGTTCGCTCGCCGCTCAACGGCCGCAACTTCGAATACTTCAGCGAGGATCCCGAGCTCGCCGCGCGCATGGCCGTGGCTTACATCCAGGGCGTGCAGGGCCAGGGTGTCGTCGCCACGGTCAAGCACTTCGCGGTGAACAACCAGGAAACCGAGCGCCAGACCATCAGCGCCGAGGTCGATGCGCGCGCGCTGCACGAGATCTACCTGCCCGCCTTCGAGGCCGCGGTCAAGCAGGCCTCGGTGTGGGCCGTGATGTGTGCCTACAACAAGGTGAACGGCGTCTACGCTTGCGAGCACCCGGGCCTGCTCGACGAGACCCTGCGGCGGCAATGGGGCTTCCGCGGGCTAGTCATGTCCGACTGGGGCGCGACCCACAGTGGGGTGCCGGCCATGCGCGCCGGCCTCGACCTGGAAATGCCCAAACCCGAATTTTACACCGGGGCCACCATCCGCGCCACGCTCGCCAAGAGGGAGATCGAGCCGGCCGTCCTCGATGAATTGGTCCGGCGGCAGCTGCGCGCCATCGCCGCCCTTCATCTCGACGAGGACGGAAGCGAGCACCCCGAGGCCAGCGACACTCTCGAGCACCGCGCGCTCAACCGCGAGACCGCCCGCGCTGGCTTCGTCCTGCTCAAGAACGCGGGCGCCACGCTGCCGCTCGAGCGCGGCACGCTGCGCCGGATCGCGGTGGTCGGCCCGCGTGGCGGGCTGGTCGACGGCGGCGGCGGCAGCGCCCACGTCACGGCCACCCACAAGGTCACCCTCGTCGAAGCGCTCCGCGAGGCACTGGGCAGCAAGGTGCGCATCGACTTCGCGCCCGGCGAAACCACCACGGACGGACTGGAACCGATCCCGGCGTCGGCCCTGACGCCTCCGGCGGGACACGTCGGCCACGGACTGCTCGGCGAATACTTCGTCGGCAAGGAGCGAGCCGGCACGCCCAAGCTGGTTCGTCTCGATCCCACGGTGGATTTCCACTGGGATCTCGCCGGCCCCGCGCCCGGCCTGCCCGAGGACAATTTCTCCGCGCGCTGGACCGGCAAGCTTGCGCCACCCAAGTCGGGCCTCTACGTGCTCGCGCTCCGCTCCGACGACGGTTCGCGCCTCTACCTCGACGGCAAATTGGTTGTCGACGACTGGGGCGACCACGCCCCGACCCTCAAGACCAGCGAGGTCGAGCTGGTCGCCGGCAAGGCGTACGACGTGCGCCTGGAATACTACGAAAGCACCATCGGCGCCTCGGTCGAGTTGCTCTGGCAGCGGGCGGACAAGGATCCGCTGCGCAAGGTCGCCGAGGTCGCGCGCGGCGCCGACGTCGTGATCGCGGCGGTGGGCGACGGCATGGCGGACGAAACCGAGGGCGCGGATCGGACATCGCTGGCGCTGCCCGGCCGGCAGGACGAGATCGTGCGCGCGGCGGCCGCCGCCAATCCCAAGGTAGTGGTCATTACCACCGCCGGCGCGGCCGTGGCCATGCCCTGGCTCGACAAGGTATCCGCCGTGCTCCACGCCTGGTTCCCCGGGCAGGAGGCCGGCACGGCGCTAGTGGATGTCCTGCTTGGCGACGTCAGCCCGTCGGGCAAGCTGCCGGTGACCTTCCCGAAGCGCCTCCCGGACGAGCCGTGGTTCGGCAATTTCCCGGGCGTGGGCGGGGTGGTCGCGTACAAGGAAGGCATCCTGGTCGGCTACCGCTGGTACGACACGCGCAAGGTCGAGCCCTTGTTCCCCTACGGATTTGGCCTGTCGTACACCACCTTCACCTACCGCGACCTGGCCGTGTCGGGGTGGGATCCCGAACGCGGGGTCACGGTACGCCTCAAGGTCAAGAACACGGGCGCCCGGCGTGGCGCCGAGGTCGTGCAGCTCTACCTGCACGCTCCCGCCACCGGCATCACGCGGCCGGAGCAGGAGCTGCGCGCGTTCTCTCGGGTCGAGCTCGCCGCGGGCGAGGAACGCGAGGTCACGCTCAAACTCGCGCCGCGCGCCTTCGCCTTCTACGACCTGGGCCGGCCCGAACGCGATGCTTGGCGCATCGAACCCGGCGCCTACGAGATTCGCGCCAGCAGCTCGTCGCGCGACGTTCGCCTGCGCGCGACGGCGACGGTGCCCTAGAACACCGAACGGTTTGAAAGCCGGACAACTTCCGGATCTTCCACCACAGAGTGCGCAGAGAGCGCCGAGGTGAACGAGAATGGAAGGGTTCGGATCCGTACCATTGGGCAGTGCCCGCTGGCGCGCACGTGATCTTCTTCCGTCTCTGTGCCTCTGCGCTCTCTGTGGTGAAAACCCCGATGTTCGTTGCGCATTCAAATCGTTGATATGGAAACCCTGGAAGGGTTTCCATGCCTTCCCGCGATGGTACGCAGCCGTCATAGCCGGCTGGCTTCCCACGCGACTCGGCGCTCTACGCCGGCGGACCCAAGCAAATCTTGGCCAGCTCGGACACCGGCATGCCCGCGCGATGCAGGCGCAGGAGCTCGTCGCACAGACCGGCGCCGAAAAGGGTAAAATCATCGGTGCCGAGCCCGACGTTCACGCCTGCGGCAAGCAGGGCGTGGATGGGGTGGCTCTCGTAGCCGCTCGACAGGCCCAGCGCGAGGTTGCTGGCCAGGGCGAGGTTGAGCTGCGTGCCCCGGCGAGCCAGCTCGTCGAGCAGGCGCGCATCGCCGGCCGCGGCGATGCCGTGTTGGATGGCATCCACCGCCAGGACCTCGATGGTTTCGCGAATGCGCTCCGGTCCGCAGATCTCCCCCGCGTGCGCCTTGAGGGTAAGCCCGTGCTCGCGCGCCAGGCGGTAGAAGGGCGCGATCTCGCGCAGATTCCCGCTCCGCTCGTCGTCGTAGAGATCGATGGAGGAGAACACGCCGGATGCGATATGCGCGACGAAGCTCGGCCACAGCCGCTCGGGCAGCACACGCCGGTTGATGCCGATCTCTGGGGCCCAGCGCAGGCGCGAGGCAATGCGATCGCGTTCCTCGGCCACCAGGTCGATCACCGCCTCGGGCGCGACGTGGAGGTGCATGGGCAAGAGCAAGTCGACGCTGGCCTCGGCGTAGACCACGCCCTCGTCGGCCATGCGTTCAAGCCCCGCGCGCACGAGCGCGCGCATGCCCCCGAGGGTGCGCGTGGCGGCAAAGAGGTTGGCCGCCAGGTAGTCACCGAATTCCGCGAAGTCGGTGAAGCGCGACGGCGGCCGGGGTAGCGCGTGTCCCAGAACCTTCTCATAGGCGGAGAGCGGCGCATTGAGGAGGGCGTGGCAGTGCACATCCGCCTTGGGCAGCGCGCGCAGCCCCGCGCCGTCCGCCGTGGCCAGCGCCTGGGCCAGCCGCGCT
>JADGRD010000587.1 GCA_017881285.1 Pseudomonadota bacterium
GTCCAGCAGAGGAACCCCATCATGTCCCGCAATATCTTCGTTCTCTTGAGTCTCTCCCTGGCACTCCTGGCATCGTGCAACCGCGATGGTGACAATGTCCGCCTGCCCGCCTCCCTCGCTCCGGTCCCTGCCAAGGCGGCTCCCGCCCCCGCACCCGTGCCTGCCGTGCCCGCGCCTGCGGCCGAGAAACCCGCGGTGGCCGCCGCGGAAGGTGCCGCGGCCTCCGATACCGTTCCGCCGCCCCCGCCCGGCAGCTCCTTTCTCTCGGGCCAGACCGAGGCCCACCGCAAGAGCACGCTGACCCCCAAGGTGTCCAGCATCGTCACACGCGTACACGTGCGCGACGGCGATATCGTGAAGAATGGACAGGCCCTAGTGACGCTCGACACGCAGGACTTCTCCCTGCGCATGCAGCAGGCCGAGGCGGCGCTACAAGCAGCCAAGGTGCAGCTTGATTCCGCCAAGCTCGACTGGAATCGCACCAAGTCCCTCCTCGACGACAAGGCCGTGCCGCAGAGCCAGTTCGACATGGTCGACGCGCGCTACAAGGGCGCGCAAGCGGGTGTGCTGCAAGCCGAGACCGCGGTGGCCATGGGCCGCAAGGCCTTGCGTGACGCCACCGTGCACGCGCCGTTCAACGGCATCATCGTCAAGCGCATGGTCAACGAGGGTGAGTACGCCTCGGTCATGCCCGCCACGGCACTCGTCATCATCGAGGAAGTCGACCCGCTCGACCTGCGCATCCAGATCCCGTCGAGCGATATGTCCAACGTCAAGGCCGGCGACATGATCCACGCGCGCTTCCCGGCCACCGGACAAACTCTCGACGCGCGCCTGACTCGGGTGGTGGCGGCCATGGATCCGCGGACGCGCACGTTCTCGGCCATTGCCGAATTGCCCAACAAGGACCACGCCATGCGTTCCGGTCTCTATGCCGAGGTCACCCTGACAGGCGTCAAGGCCCCCGACGCTGGCGTCCCCAAGGGTAAGCCCGTCGCCAAGCCCGCGCCGGCCAAGCCCACGCCGGCCAAGCCGGCTAGCAAGGACTAGCCATGAAACTTGCCGACGTATCCATCAAGCGTCCCGTCTTCGCGACGGTGATGGTGAGCGTGCTCGCCGTGTTCGGCGTGTGGGGCTATTTGCAGCTCCCCATCGACATGTACCCCGAGGTCGAATTCCCCATCGTGACCGTGACCGCCGTCTATCCCGGCGCCGATCCCGAGATCGTCGAGTCACGGGTCATCGACAAGCTGGAGGAAGCGATCAGCGCCGTCAACGGCATCAAGATGCTGCGTTCGACCTCGATGGAAAGCGTCGGCTTCGTCGTCATCCAGTTCGAGCTGGAGCGCAAGGCGGACCAAGCCGCGCAGGATGTGCGCGACAAGGTCTCGTCCATCCTCCGCGAGCTGCCCTCCGATCTCGATCCGCCGGTGGTCGACCGGCTGGACTTTGGTGCGGTGCCCATCCTGGGTGTCGCCCTTTCCTCCGACATGCCCAAGCGCGAGCTGACCCAGTTCGCCAAGGACGTCATCAAGCAACGCCTGCAGTCCATCAACGGCGTCGGTGTCATCGACATCGTCGGCGGACAAGAGCGCGAGTTCCACGTGTGGATCGATCCGCGGCGGCTCGATTCGTTTGGCCTGGCGGCCGGCGAGGTGGCGCAGGCGCTGGCGGCCCAGAACGTCGAGATCCCGGGGGGCCGCCTCGACACGAACGCCCAGGAGCTCTCGGTGAAGACGCGCGGCCAGGTCTATTCCGCCGCCGAGCTCGGCAACATCATCATTCCCGCCGCCGTGGGCTCGGCGGTGCGACTACGCGACGTAGCCCGCATCGAGGATAGCGAGCAGGAGCGCCGCTCGTACGCGACCTTCAACGGAAAATCCTCCGTGACCTTGCTGGTACGCAAGCAATCGGGCGTCAATGCCGTCGAGGTCTCCCACAAGGCCAAGGCCATGCTGGCGGAGTTGCAGAAGCAGAACCCCAAGATCACCATGACGGTGGCCTCGGACAACTCGATCTTCACCGAGCGCACCATCAGCGACGTGAAGTTCGATCTGCTCTTCGGCGCGGTGCTCGCCATCCTCATCATTCTCTTCTTCCTGCACGACTGGCGCGCCACCTTGATCAGCGCCACTGCCCTGCCCGTCTCGGTCATCGCCACCTTCGCCTTCATCAAGGCCATGGGCTTCACCCTCAACATGATGACCATGCTGGCCCTGTCGCTGTCCATCGGCATCCTCATCGACGACGCCATCGTGGTCATCGAGAACATTCACCGCCACCTGGAAGAGGGGGCGTCACCCATGCGCGCCGCGCGCGAGGCCACCGCCGAGATCGGCCTGGCGGTCATGGCCACCACCGCCTCCATCCTCGCGGTGTTCGTCCCCGTCGCCACCATGAAGGGCATGATCGGCCGCTTCTTCATCCAGTTCGGTCTCACCGTCGCCTTCGCCGTATCGGTGTCCCTGTTCGTGGCCTTCACCCTCACCCCGATGCTGTCCTCGCGCTTCCTGCGCAGCCACACCGGCAAGGGCCCCGTTGCCCGCTTCATCGAGCGCTTCCTCGACGGTATCGAGCATGCCTACAAGCGGCTGCTCGCGGGCGCCCTCAACCACCGCGCGCTCACCGTCCTGGTAGCCGCTATCGTCTTCTTCGCCAGCCTCGGTCTGGTGCTCATCGTGCCCAAGGAATTCATGCCCACCGAGGATCGCGGGCAATTCTCCGTCAAGCTGGAAATGCCCTCGGGGAGCTCACTCGGCCTGACGGAAACGAGCGCGGAGGCCATCGCGACCAAGCTACGGAGCGTCCCTGGCGTGCAGGACACCTTGGTGACCATCGGAGCCAGCGCCCAGTCGGAAATCAACCGAGCCGAGATCCAAGTCAATCTGGTGCCCAAGAAGGCTCGCGCTTTTACCCAGGCCCAAGTCATCGACTTCACCCGCGACCAGTTGCCTGCGTGGTTGGGCCGCGGCGACGTGAATTTCGCCGTTGAGCCCTTTCAAATGGTCGGGGGAGGTACCTCCGCCTTCCGCGCCGCCGTCATTCAGTTCAATGTGCGCGGCAGGGCATACTCGGAAATCAGCCAGGCCACGGACGAGCTCATCGCCTGGATGAAGACGCAGAAGGGCTTCGTCGATATCGACACGACCTATCGCGGCGGCAAGCCCGAAGTGGCCATCCACATCGACCGTGACCGCGCCGCGGATCTGGGCGTGCCCATTGCCTCCATCGCCATGACCGTGCGCAACCTGATGGCCAACGACAAGATCTCCGAGATCAGCGTCGGGGGTGAGCGCCACGACGTGCGCATGAAGCTCGACGAGTCCTTTCGTCAGACCGCCGAGGATCTGGCGGCGGTCAAGGTCCGCTCGGTCACCGGCCAACTCGTCACCCTGGCCAACGTCGCCAAGATCACGCCCGGCACCGGCCCGGCGAAGATCGAGCGCCAGAACCGGCAACGCCAGATTACGGTGTATGCGAACTTGAAGGACCTGGCCCTGGGCGATGCCACCTCACAAATCGACGCGGC
>JADGRD010000588.1 GCA_017881285.1 Pseudomonadota bacterium
GCCGTGCAGCTTGGCGACGGACGCCGCGAAGAAGCTTGGAATGGCGTGGGGATCGCCTGGCCTCACACACCACACCACCGGGTAGCCTTCCGCGCAGCCCTGGTACGCAACACAAGGGGAGGGGTCAACCGGCAGGGTCGTGGTGGTGCAGCCGTTGTTCTTTACGAACGAGTCGATGATCGGTTGGGCCATGGTGATCGGCAGCGCAGTGTCCGCGTCACCGTGGGTGGCCCAGACTGCGACCATGCGCGCTGGCTTCTTGCTGGTGCACGTGGCGCCGCTAATGGGAGCACCGGCCGCCGCCCCGATGGCGCGGAACACGTCGCTCATGTTGCAGCCGGCCGTGTAAGACATGGAGCCGCCGTAGCTGAACCCGGTGGCGAAGTAGCGCGCCTTGTCGATGCAGTACTTGGCTTCGATCTCGGCATTGATGGCGCGGGTCATGGCCTCGTCCTCACCGCCGGTGTTGGGGAAGCCTTGGTTGCCGCCGCTCGAGAGCCCGTCTGGACTCACGAAGATGACATTCGTCAGCTTGTTGTTGAGCTGATACATGGTGATCCCTTGTTTGGCATTGCCTCCGAGGGGATGGTACTCCCACACGACCGGAACGGGCTTCTTGCCATCGTAGCCGCCGGGCAGGTTGAGATAGTACGTTCGAGAGGTGCCGCTTACGTCCACCGTGCACGGCGATGAAGCCGTACCAGGGCACGCCGAGGTCGTGGTCGGCGTGGCGCTGCAACCTGGCGACGGGATCGGATCTGCTGATGGCGCCGTGGACGTCGTGCCACCGGTGCCGCCTGGGCTTCCCGTGCCGCCGGTGCCTGGGCCTGGCCCACCCGTGCCAGCGCCACCCGTGCCAGACGGCCTTCCGCCCGTGCCTCCCGTCTGCGCGCCGCCGGTGCCGCGTCCGCCCGTGCCGCTGCCGCCGGTCCCCGACCCCGTGCTTCCGCCCGCTACCGTGCCGCCGGTGCCTGGGCCTGGGCCGCCCGTACCAGCACCGCCCGTGGCGGTGATGGTGCCGCCGCTCCCGCCCGGTGTCGTGCCGCCAGTCCCGATCCCACCGCTACCGCGGCCACCCGAGCCCACTGAGCCACCGCTGCCCACCATACCGCCACTTGCAATGGTTCCGCCCGAGGCGCTGGAGCCACCGCTCCCCACGGTAGTTGTGCCACCGGTCCCGCTTGGGTGGGGGGTCGAAGCTGTACTGTTGCAGCCGCAAAGCGCCAGCGCCGTCAAGCATGCCAGCGCGCCAAATCCTCCGATTATCTGTGAATGTTTCATCGGTGACCCTCTCGTCAAAGACACAGCCTCGTGGGTAAAGGCAGCGACCTGGCCAGATCGATCACTGAAAGTGCGATGGTGTGCGCTTTCCTCTCCGCGGCACACTATCGGCATTGTAGAGCCCCGTCAGTAGCTCTCCATGAACGCCCCCTTCAAGGCCCAGGCGATTTGCTGGCGGACGTCCGCGACATCAAGGCCTTGCTGTCGCTTGTTCAGCCACACGTCGTAGAGCCCATCCACCAAACCATGCGGTGTCCAGTATTTGTGGCTGTTGAGCATCGCGATCGTATCTGCACTAAGTGCAGCAATCGCATCGTCGGAAAGCTCTCCTGATGCGGGGCCCGTGTTGGTCGAGCTCGAATAGGCCTGGGGCCGCGTCGCCGTTCTGTGATCGACGGTCGGTGGTGGCAAGGGAGGCTGCTTCGGTAGCGCAAGCCGTGGCGGCGGCAGGGGCGGCTCTTCGGCCGCTTTCGGTTCGTCACTGGTCTTCGATTCTATCTCGCTGATCGGGGGCCGCGGGGACGGCTCGTCGGCAACCGTTGGGTTGCGGTATCCCCACCACAATCCACCGAGCACAGGCAACAAGAGAAGTAGCCAGAGCCAGTTGATCTTCTTTGTGTGTTCAACCAAGTCAAGGGCTCCTAGCGCAACGCACACCGACGATGCCGTGGTAGTCGGGGTGGTAAACGTGGCGCGTGGCCGACCTGAGTGTCGCGGGGATGTCGTCGAAAGCGCCGCTCCGGAAGTTCCGCAAGGGGCCTATTGTCAGGACGGCACAGTCATGGCATGGCACGGGGAACGTGGCTGAATTCCGGTCGAGCGTCCACTCCCACGCGTTCCCGCCCAGGTCGGACTGCCCCCACTTCCCGTCGCCTTTGGGCGACTTCGACCCCACGGTCTGCAGGCTCTTGCACGTGCCGCCACAGTAGGCGGCGTAGCTGTCATCGATGGTTTTGGAGCTCGGCGGGCTCGACCAGGGATAGTACCGCTGCTCGTTGCCACCGGAGGCCGCGTAGTTCCACTCCGCCTCGGTCGGAAGCCGCCCCCCGTCCCAGGCGCAGAACGCGAACGCCGTGTACCAGCTTAGACAGTTCACGGGCTTGCTTTCGTTGCTCCCCGGCGCGTCCGTCCAGCTCTGATAGGCCGCAAAGCACTTCTGCGCGGTTTTCAAAGCGTCCGCGTCCGCAGCCAGATTGGCGTTCCACGTCGAGATCCAGCCAGAGCCCGCGATCCTCGGATGCGCGCCCGCGCTTTCCGCCGGCGGGCTTTTCTGCGTGCCCATGCCCGCGTTCACGAACATCCGGAACCGGCCCACCGTGACCTCGTACTTGTCGAGGTAGAAGTCGCTCACCGTCGCTGGGTAGTCCTTGTCCACATAGTCCACGCCGTCGTAGCTCCGATAGTACGTTCCGCCGGGGACCAGCAAGCTCTTGCAGCAGTCCTCGTTCCCCGCTGGCCCGCAAGTCGCCGCCAGTCCCTTGCAGCTTGGTGCCGTTCCAGCCCAAGTGCCCCCATGGCTAGACGCAGTCGAGCTTGTCCTTCCGCACTTGCAACCTGCCGAAAACGCCAGCCCGAAAATTAGGATGCCGACGACTGGACGGGCAAGCGGAGTCATTGGGCGACTAATCTACTATTTTCCAGGACAGATGTCCGTCTGCTTGCCGGCGAAGGGCTTCGCGACCTCACTCACCTGCATTCCAACCACGGTGATCTTGGCCATGTCTGTCGTGCCGAGCCCATCCGAATCCAGCCTGGTCAGGTACGGAACCTTCTTCGGGTCGCACTTCATCACCAGCGCTTGGATGGTATCCACGGCGACGGCGCTTGTGCCCGCCAGGATGAGGCGCATGTTCTTGGTCGAAGATGCGTAGTCGTACGTGCCACTGTCATCCCAAACCGGTAGGGGACCGTGCTCTATCCCCTGCAAGCCGTCCATGACCACGAAATCGGCAGGGCGGATTCCGTAGTAGTCGCGGATGAACTCGCCCGCGGCCGCCGGGCTGCTCCGATCGATCTTCGTGCGCGTGCAGTCGTTCGGATTCGTACCACCGGAGTATTTCCCAGCCGGCGTGGCGCCGATGCCCATGCTCTCGACCGCGCCCCCGATGCCCGCCCAGGCATCGGTCGCCATGGTGGGAATGCCGATGACCACGTCCGCTGACCAGTAGCGGCCGTTGACCCAGTATTGCTTTCCACTGCGTCCCGCACGCTGCTCGAGCCCGGAGGTAGCGGTATCCGTGCACGACT
>JADGRD010000589.1 GCA_017881285.1 Pseudomonadota bacterium
CCGCGGCGGCGCTCGCTGATGTCGCGCAGCACGCCCTGGCTGCCGACCAGCGCGCCGCTCGCGTCGCGCAGGAACTTGACCCTGAGCTCGCCCCAGAACGTGGAGCCATCGGCTCGCGCGTACTCGAACTCTAGAAGCGGCGGCACCACCGGCTCCCCCCGTTGCGCAAGGGGGAGGTACCGTCGGTAGACCTCCTGGGCGCGCCGCAATGATTCCGCCGTCATGGTGCGCTCCATTCCTAGACGGCGAAGCTCATCCACACTCTGGCCGAAGAGCTGCTCGGCGGACTGGCTCACGTAGAGCACGCTGAGATCCAGCCCTTGTACGAACACCACGTCGGTCATGTTTTCGGCCAGCAGGCGGTGGCGCTGCTCGCTCACACGCAGTTGTTCCGCAGCGCGCTCCAGCTCGACGCCACGCTGGCCAAGCTCTTCGAGCAAGCGCGTGAGCCGCCGCCTGACGCTGGTGGATGCAAACACGACGGCAAGAACGTAGACGAGGAACACGCTCGCCTGGGTGGCCCACGACGACGGCGCGGCGACGAAGGCCGCGACGTTCGGCACCGGAGGGAGCAAGGAGCAGATGTGGGCCAGCCCGATCAGCGCCACGATCGTGAACACGACGACGGCGGTGATGACGGCGGTGCGCAGCTTGGCAATGACCCCAACCAGGATGCAGACGGCGGTCAGGATCATCATGCCGGCGCTCGCCAGCCCGAGCGCGGCCAGGCTCGCGACGCCCATCAGTGCCATCGCGCCGACCACCACGCCAAAGACGACGCGAATGGGCAGGCGCCTGCGCAGCAGCAACACGCCGAACACCACCCCAAAGGTGAGGAGGTCGGTGGCGTAGCTCGCATTGTAGCCGGTCAGCGCCACGCGGAGCGTGTCGACCGCGATGGTGGCCACTCCCAGCGTGACTACCAGGACGAAGAGCCGGTCCATCAGACTGCGCAGCACGGCCGAGATCTCCGCCGCCGGAGCGACCGGAGCGGGTGCGGCAGGTGGGTGCTGGTCCGAGGCTGACATCGGCATGCGACCAAGAGGTCAGGTCGTTGGTGGCGAAGCGCGCGACGGCGGGTGCCATGGCCGCCGCAACCGAGCTGCGAAAGCTTGCTAACCTAACATGGGATCGCCAGGCCCTGCATGAATCCCGGTCCCGTCGAGCTTTGCTGGATCTCGACGCACACGCCTGCACTATAGCCTGAAGCCTGAAGCCTCATGACACGACCGCTGAAAAAATCGTCGCGCCACGCGAAGAATCTCGGAGGTAGTGGATCAGTGCCGGATGCGTTCCTCGTATTGCCCGCGCTGGCCGCGTTCCCACGGCCGGTAGTCGTTGATGAAGTCGACGCGTTCGCCGATGGAGGGGTGGCTGGCGCGAAAGATCTTGTAGAGCAGGCTGGGGCGGGGCACGGACAGGTTCTGCTCCTGCAAGGCCACGAAAGCGGTGGCGGCAGCGTGGTTGTCGTGGGTCAATTCCAGGCCGAAGCGGTCGGCCTCGCGTTCGTGGTAGCGCGAGAAGGCCAGGGCCGCGGGCGTGATCGCCAGCGAAAACAGGGTCAGAAGCAGCATGAGCAGCGGCAGCGAGGCCACGTCGGAGAGCTGGTGGAATCCCATGCGCGCGCCGAATTGGCCGAGCAGGTAGCCGGCCAAGCGGTCGGCACCGAAGAGCCCCAGCAGGGTCAGCAACGACGAGAGCAGCACGCTGGTCCACACGTGGCCGAGGACGTAATGGCCCAGCTCGTGGCCGACGACGTAGGTCGTCTGCGGCGGCGAAAGCCGCGCCAGCAAGGTGTCCCACAGCACGATGCGCTTGGTGCTGCCCACACCCGTGACGTAGGCATTGACCTTGGCGGTGTCGACGCTCTTGTTGACCTCGAATACGCGCGCTCCTTCGACGCCCGCGCGCTGGGCGATGGCCAGCACCTCGACCTCCAGCCCCTTGTCCTGCATGGGACCGAACTTGTTGAAGAGCGGCGCGATCCACAGCGGCGTGATGAGCAAGACCAGCGTGTAGAACGGCAAGGCCAGCATGCCCGTCCACAGCCACCAGCGTTGCGGGCTTTTGCCGAGCAGCCAATAGGGCACCCACAGCACCAGCGCACCGACGAGCACGCCGATGCCCAGAGACTTGAGTTGGTCGACGGCCCACTTGGCAAAGCGCTGGGTCGAGAGCCCGTACGCGTGTTCGCGCGCATACCCCACGTAGTAGGAAAGCGGCAGCTCGACCACGAAGAGCAGCAGCGAGAGCAGCCCGAAGTAGATGAGCAAGGTCGGGTAGAACCGCCCACCCGCGAGCCGGCTGGCCAGGGAGCGCAACCCGGCCGAAAACCCGGTGAAGAGGAGCAGGAGGGGCAACGCGATGGCCAGCGCCTGTTCCAGCGTCCAGATCAGGTTGCCGCTTCGGTGGTAGCGCAGGGCTTTCTCGGACGGTGCGGGTACCTCCACCGGCCCCACGCCCAAGGTGCCAGGCGCACGGGTGGCGGCGACTTCCGGCGTCGCCGGCGGCACGGCGGAGGTCGCGGAATCGTCGTTGGCGACGGCGGTTCGCGCGAGGCCAACCGAACCCAAGAGTCCAGCCATGGCGCCCAGACCGAGGAGCATGCGTTTCATGGCGAGCGCGACCTTCTCGATCCGACCGCGGCTGCAGAATCCTTGATCACGGCGCAACTATACCGGAGAAGATGGTCAGGTCGCACAGGAGTCGATTATTCGTTTGCGCCGGCGGCGGTCAAGACCGCGGGGCTCTGCCACACCGAACCCGACGGATCGAGCGGGTAGGCAAGGAAGAGGCCGCAGCAGCGACTGCACACCGGCAAGAGCCCGTCGAGGCAGACGCGCCGGAGGCGGTCGGCGGTGGGGCTGGCGCAGGCTTGCGCGAGGGTGGCGTGGTTGACGTTGCCCACGACGGGATCGCGAAATCCCCAGCAGTAGACCACGTCGCCATTGGCGTGGATGCGGGGGGCATAGAAGGGATAGAGGCAGCGCTTGCGGCCAAAGGTGTGCGGGTAGTCCTCGAAGTAGCGCCGCACGTTCGCGGCGTCGACGCGGGGCAAGCGCGGCGTGACGCGCACGAAGGGTGGGAGCATGCGGAGGTCGTGGCGAAGCACCCTGGCGAGCGCGGTGGCCATGGCGGCCGCGGGCACGCTCCCCACATCGCCCACGAAGCCTTGCCAGGTGCGCGACGGGGCAGTCACGCCGAAATCGCGGGCCAGCTGGGCGTCGAAGGCGTGCCCGGCGGCCTCGGTGACGAACCAGCGCAGCGTGAAGTTCACATAGAGAAAGCCGAGCCTCCGCGCGACCTGGTAGGTGGCCTCGATGTGCTCGGGCGAGGTGAATTCGCTCACGGTGCAGTTCATGAGCAGCAGGGGGCGCCGGCCCGACCTCTGCCGCGTGGCTTGCACGAGCGCCCGCACGCCCTCCTCCATGGCCCGGAAGGCCCCGGCTCCCCTGATCTTGTCGTGGCTCGCCTCGGGGCCGTCGGGCTCATCCGGCGCGCACACGGCTGGCGGGAAGGCCG
>JADGRD010000590.1 GCA_017881285.1 Pseudomonadota bacterium
TCACCGCTCGGTCGACGACCTGGCCGACGAAGTAGCGGCGCTCTACCACGATCGCGCGGTGCGGGTCGTGCAGGTCGTCGATGACAATGTGCTCGGCCCTGATCCGCGGGCGGCGCGGGCGTGGCTCGCCGAGCTCGAAGCCGCGCTGTTGCGGCGGCGCGTGGGCACGATGGCGTGGCGCTTGATGGCCGAGCCGAGCGTGGTCTCCGACGAGGTGGCCGACGCGTTTGCGCGCCTTGGGGTGCTCTCCGTACTGGTCGGCATCGAATCGCTGACCCCGCGGGGCAAGTCGGCCCTGGGTCGCCTCGGGACCCACGCGGACGACATGGCTTGCTTGCAAAGGCTGGCGGGGCGCGGGATTTCGCCGCTTCTCAACGTACTGGCGCTGCGGCCGGAAGGCACGCTGGCCGACACGCGCGCCGAGCTTGACGGGCTCGCCCAGCTCGACGACTTCGCCTGGGAAGTCGTCCCGCTGACCGTATGGCCGGGAACCACGCTCGCAGGGCAGCTCGCAGCCAAGGGGCAACTCGTTGGGCAGGGCGCGGGGTTGGCGTGGCTGCCTTCGGAGCCGGAAACCGAGCGCTTCCTCTTTGCCCTGAACCGGCTGCGCATGGGTGGCTTGGCGTGGGTGACCCGGCTGCCGGGTGCGGTGGACGCGATGTTCGCGCTACGCGTGGCGCACCGACTCGGCCTGCCCGGCGGCGGGCGCGGCCAAGTCGACCAGGCCCAGGCATTCCTGGCGCAGGCGCAGCGCGTACGCCGGAGCATTCTCGAGCAGGCGCTTGCCCTGGCGACCTCGCCGCTTTCCGCGCGGGAATTCGGCCAGGCAGTCGAGGCACTGCACCAGCAGGCGGCAAACCAGTTGGCGCCGTTCGACGAGCGCTTCGCCTGCCTGCTCGACGAGGTGCGCTGGCCCGACACCCACGCGACGGCGCCGAGGCCCGCGCGGCGCCTGGCCTCGCCCTGGCTGGCTCACGGGTTGATGATGGCCATGGCCACGGGGGCCGCGGGCTCGGGTTCGTGTGCGCACGACGCGAATCCACCGATCGCGGACGCTGCCACGGAACCTGGTCCTATCATTCTTCTCGACGTGGCCGTCGGCACTCCCGACGGGCCCATCGGCACTCCGGTGCCGGTGGATACGCAACCTCTGCCGCACATGTCCTGCACGCCAGATGGCGGGCAGAGCACACCCCTGGATGCCTCGTGCGACGTCTCCACGCTCGCGAATGCTGTCCGTCAGGCCACGAATTGGTATTGCGATGCGATCCCGTCTATCTCCGATGCAGCCTACGCGGTCGTGATCGACTGCGACGGCCGGGCGATCGAGTTGCTCACGCTCCCCGGCCAGACGCCCCTGCTTTCGGGCGCCGAGCGGCAGGCCTGGCTCGATTCATTGGCCAATGACCGCTGGCCCTGCTTCGCCGGCCAATCGGTCCAATTCACGTGCATGGTTTGCCTCTTTCCGCCATAGCCTCGATGACGACGTCAACGGCTTTGTCCAAAGAAACCGGCTAGGCGCGTGGAATAGGATACCGGTAAACGATGTCGACCAGCCAGAGCACCATCGACTTCTTGCTCGACCAACTGTCGGGGCTCGCCGACGTCCACGCGCGCAAGATGTTCGGCGAGTATGCGCTGTACTGCGGGGAAAAGGTGGTGGCCCTGGTTTGCGACAACCAGCTCTTCGTCAAGATCACGCCGCCCGGCAAGGCGCTGGTCGGACCGGGATACCAGGAAGGCGAAGCCTATCCCGGCGCGAAGCCATCGATGATGATTGGCGCCGAGTTCATCGAGAACGGCGACCGACTTTGCGAGCTCATTCGCACCACGGCGTCCGCGCTACCGCCACCCAAGCCGCGGAAGATTGGGAGGCGGAGGCGCTAGGAGCCGGGCAGCGCAATCTGCAGCTCGAACTGATTTCGCTCGTCCGTCAGGAATGCGCTCGCGGCGTTCACGTAGGGCGAGAAGGTGCGCACTTGAATGAGGCCATCCTTGGAGATGCGAAGCAGGCGGAGATAGCCGTCGCCGCCGGTGGTTCCGTCGGCTTGGTAGTCGGCCAGGAGCTGGTGGCAGACGGTGCCATCGGGGCGAACGCTCGACAGCCGCGCGGCATCGAACGGGGCGGGGGTGGCCACGTGGCCGGAGAACACGAAGACGATATTGCTGTGCGGAAGCACCAAGGTGTTCCAGATGGTCTCTCCGTCAGAGCCGTCACCCAGATAGCAAACCGGGTTCCAGCATTGCGGGGTTGGCCCCGTCGCCGGGGGAGTCACGCAATCGCCCGTGAACTGGCAGACGCGTCCCTGCAAATCGTAACGGGTGCCGTCCGAATAGAGGTAGGCGTGCGTGACGACGATGGCGGGCAGTTCCGGGTGGTCGCCGAGAACCTGACCGGCCCAGGCCAGAACGGCGGGACGGGGCGAGAACTCCAGGGCGACGACGAGCCAGGTGCGGCCACCGCCGGGCAAGAGATAGTACGCGTTTTCCCGATGGCCTGCCTCGAAGGCGCCGCCGAAGCCGGGCGCGTTTGCCAGCTCGGCGTAGGGGAAGGCGTCGTTGAGCAAGGTCGTCCTGGGCGCGTCGCTCTGTGCGCTCAAGGCCAGGTCGTGATTGCCCACGGTGAGGACGTAGGGGACCTTTCCGTCGAGCGCGGCCATGCTTGCCCGGGCGGCCGCCCACTGCGCCGGATCGAGGGGAGAATCCACGATGTCGCCTTCGTGCAGGACGAAAGCAATACGCTCGGCTGCCACGGTCGCTGCTATCCACCGGGTTTCGGCATCAAAGAACGACGGCGACGAATAGTAGGAATACTGCGTGTCCGGCAGGACGACGACGGTGAAAGACTCCGGACCGACCTCGGCCATTCCATCGTCGCCATTCCCGGCCGCATCCATCGGCACGAAGCCTTCGTCTGTCTCACAGGCGCTGGCGGCGAGCAGGGTAAGGAAAGCGATGGCGCCGCGTCGACGTGCGGATAGGTGGGCTGTTGGGACGGAAGGCCTCAAGGCGACCCAAGCATACTCGCGGTGCAGGATCTTCTGGCATCCGAATCCGTCCCGCTCAGCGTTTCGTTCCACCTCGAGATCCCTGCGCCGGCACGCCGGATGGGTCCCTGGCGAGGGACAGGTCCGATCACGGCATGCAAACCTTGCGGTTGGCCGAGCCGCCGCCAGTCGACCGACAAGTGAACGAGTTGGAAGCGTACTGCTGGCAGTAAGCCGTGGTGTCGGTGGTGCCGGCGTCGAAGACCGTGGCCTCACAGCTCAAGAAACAGTAGGTCGCGCCGGTTGACTCGAAGGGTGCGCACAACTGGGGCAGGCCGGTCCTGCATTCGCCCGCCACCGCGCAGCAGTCGGAGTCGGTCTGACAGGTGTGCGTGCAATAGCCGCCGGCCACGTTGGCAAGGCACGTCACTTGTCCCAGCAACGACTGGTTCACGCCGGGGTAGCAGTCAGCAACGACCTGGCAGGACTGACCGGTATGCTCGCTGCCAGAACCGCCACTGCAGCCCGCCAGG
>JADGRD010000056.1 GCA_017881285.1 Pseudomonadota bacterium
GGCGCTGCATCCCCACCACCGTTTGCAGGGTCAGGTCGGGCCGCTCGCCGAGCGCATCCTCGCCCGGGCGACGGCCCTGGCGCCCCTGCCCGAGCTGCCCCGCCGCATCTGCCACGGCGATCTCAAGCTGAACAACATCCTCTTCGCCGGCGATACTCCGCCGGCTTCCGAGACGGCGGTGTGCCTCATCGATCTCGACACCGTCGGCCCCATGTCCCTGGCCTACGAGCTCGGCGACGCCTGGCGCTCGTGGTGCAATCTCTCCGGCGAGGACACCGAGCAGGCACGCATCGATCTCAAGGTCTTTCGGGGTTCCTTCGCGGGCTACAGCGGCGCCATTGGCCGCGCGCTGTCGGAGGACGAAAGGTGCGCTCTCCTCGGCTCCGTCGAGTGGATCAGCCTCGAGCTCGCCAGCCGCTTCGCCGCCGACGCGCTCAACGAGAGTTATTTCGGCTGGAATGCGCGGCGCTACCCGGGCCCCGGCGAGCACAACCTGGTGCGCGGCCAGGGCCAGCTTGCCCTGCACGACGCCTTCGCGGCGACGCGCGGCGAGCGTGCGGCGATCCTCGGTCTGTGAAGCTAGAAATAGGCGCGTGCACCGATCCCAAGGTCAAACCGTAGATCGACGGCGGGAGCTATCATCTTCCCCACAGGCCGGCGACTCGCGCCACGTACTTCTCGGTCGCGAACTGCTCCAGGGTCCAGCGTCGATTGTGCTCGCCCATCGCCCAGCAGCGCGCCGGATCGTTCCACAGCGAGCGGATCGCTTCCCGTAGTGCGCCCGCATCGCCGGCCGGCGCGAGCAGACCCGAAATTTCCGGCTTGACGTAGTCGAGGATGCCGGGAGACGCGGTCGCCACGATCGCCTTGCCCATGGCCATGCCCTCGCAAATCGACGTCACGCCGGCCGCGTACGTCACCCTGTCGAGCGGGACGACCACGAAGCGGGCACGGGCATAGGCGTCGCGAAGTTCTCGATAGGAAAGGCCCGCTCTCACCACGATGTTTTCTTTCGTTTCGATTCCCGTCGCGGGGTCGAAGCCCGCGTGCGGCGCCCAGCCCGACGCGACGACCTGAAAGCGAACATCGAGCCCCGCGGCGGCCTTCGCCAGCGTGGGGTAGTCGCGGCTCTCCCGACCACAAGCCAGCACGTATTCGCCCGCCCCGCTGGGCGCGGCCGCGGGTTCGGAGCGGAAGAACTCAGGGTCGATCCATGCGTCGAAGCGATGGACCTTGTGGGCGGGGAAGCCGAGCTCACAAGTCAAAGCCCGCCTCTGGGCGGAGGCCAAACAGATGACGTGGCGGAACACCTCGTACCCGACCGCACGCAGGGCCAGGCTCCGCGTGGGCGTATCGCAGCGATGAATGACCGCCGTCAGTCTTCCTTTGAGCCCAACGGTACGAAAGAGCGCGCCAAGCGGAATCGCGATGTCCTCGCCGGTGGCGTAGAACCAGTCGAACTCGTGGCGCCGGAGAAAGCCGAGCAGCGCCAGCCCGCAGAGGGGACTCGTCCGCGCAAACGCACGGACGCTGGGGTGCGCCGATGCCGCCACGTCGTGGAAGTCGATGATGGACGCCCCCGTCGCACTGGCGAGATCGAGATACTCGGGCCTGGGAATGTTACGTTCCCGGAGATCGCCGTCGATGGACGGGCTAGGCGCCTTGGCATGCAGGATCAAGGTCCTCGCCAAACCGTCCGTGGGCAAGGGGTTCCCGGTCATGGCCGCTCCAGTCGCACGAGCCGCCGACGATAGCACGGCAGTCGAGCATCGTCGGAGACCCTGCGACGCCATGGACTGCGCCGTGGCTTCGCGGCTGTCGGGAGAGCGTTTCCTGCCATGTCGGGCCAGCCTGCGCTTGGCAACTTCACGGTCGACACCAAGCTCTTGCCCTGGTCGGCGCCCCGATCCAGATCAGAACGTGATGTCGACAACGCGTCCGCCGGTTCGCCGCAGGAGCACGACAACGCCGCCGTTCGCGACGTCCACGACAGAGTACGTGTCGTTCCCCTCGCCGGGCGCCAGCGCCCTGCCCCCGACCGCGACGCTGGCCGGCCGCGCGGCCAGGCGCAACACCTCCTCGGCGGTCGCGTCGAACGTGGTGTAACTCAGGTTGGGAGCGCCGAGGGTGATGGCCTGGACGACGGAGCTCGTGCGCACCAGGTGATTCTCGGCCGGGGGCGCCCACTCCGGGATCGACCCGAGCCCCGCCATGAAGTGGCGGATGTAGTCGCCATAGCCATCGCTGAACCAGAACCCCTCGCGCGGATTCGGCCCCACGGTGACCAGGCCGTCGTCGCTCGCGCAATAGCTGGCCCAGTTGAAGGAGCGGAAAGCGCGCGCGCGGGCCGAGGCGTCGCCCGTAGCCTCGTAGTAGCGGGCGAGAACGGAGGCGAAGCGCGCGGTGTGGCTGCCCATCTTGTCGGCGTCGAGCTCCTGCTCGCTCACGGCTTCGGCGCCGAACTGGATACCCGGTTCGAAGAGGAATCCGCCCGCGCCGTCGTAGTTGGTGAAATCCTGAGTGAACACGGAGGTGACCCAGTCGATGAGCGCCTTCGCCTTGCCGGCGGCATCGGACGTGACGTCCGGGTATTGGAGAAGGTAACGTGCCAGCTCCATGGGCGCGTACTGGTTGCGGTTGGTGTGAAGCGGAACCTCCACCGCGTCCTCGAAGTAGTTCGACCATTCGTGGTTGACGAACGGCACCGCCATCGCCCAGTCGAGGGCGGCGTCGTGCGCCTTGCGGTAGGCGCTAGGATCGCCGACGCCGAGGCGCGCGAGCTCGCGCAAGAGGCGGAGGGCGCCCACCACTTGCGCACAGTAGGGGTCGCGCACGTCCTGCCCCGTCGCCGCGTCCACTCGAAATGGCCAGGGTGATGCCACATCGTCACCGGGCTGCTGGTGCGAAACGAGCGCATCCGCGCAGGCCAGCGCCGTGTCGAGGTAGCGCTGGGTGCCGGTCTGCTCGTAGAGCAAGAGAAACGCGAACCCGACCTCGCCCACCTTGTCCGGCTCGAGGTAGCCGTAGCCGTCGCCGCTGCCCGTGGTCAGGTTCGCGCCGTGATAGGTGAGCGATAAGTAGTCCGAGCACGAGTAAGGCACGCTCGCCCAGGCATCGGTTGGCTCGGTCATGCCGCTCGAGAGCAGGTGATCGGCGAAGGGCAGGACGACGGTGGTCAGGACCTCGGCGTCCCCGGAGTAGGCGTAGTAGCGCAGCGCCGAGTCCACGAACATGGCGAGCACGCCGGCGGGATGGTGCGGGCTCGCGTTGCCCGCCGCCCATACGTCGGGCCCTGTCCCAACAAACATGGGCGAAGAGTAGTAGGCGGGCTTGCCATTGGGCAGATCGGTGGCGCTCTTGAGCGCGGTCCACGCGCGCGCCGCCACGTCGGCGTACGGTGCCGCGGCCTGCGTCCACGGTACCAACTTGCCTTCGTCGTCCAGGCACACCGGGTGAAACATCAAGACGTCAGAGAGGAGCGAGCGACAGGCGAAGCTCTCCACGGGACGTGGGTTGCCGGCGTCGAGGCCAGCACCGTCTGGGTTGCCAACCTCGAGGCCAGTATCGTCCGGGCCACCGGTGTCGAGGTCGGCACCATCCGGGCCACCGGCGTCGAGGCCGGCACCCTCCGGGTTGTCGACTTCACCGCCTCCTTGCACCGCCCCCGTCTCCGGCGTGACCGCCGCGGTGTCCGGCGTTCCGCCATCGCGGGCCGCCCCGTCCGTGCCCCGCACGCCGATATCGTCCGAGCAGGCGAACACCGTGGCCAGCCAGAACCACGAAAGCGTACGGAATCCAAGCGAAGCGCAATGACTGCCGGTCATGATGTCGAATCCTAGCCTAACCGCCGGTGGCGCGGGTCTTCCCTGTTGCCGGGTTTGGCCCATCGGGCACCCGCTGCGGGCGAGGACTGGTCAACCTGCAAGAGAAGCTCATGATCACGCGCATCCACTTCCAGGACGCCGTGGCCGAGCTGACCCTGGAAGAGAAGAAGCCCGACGCCGAAGCCAAGGGCACGGCGGCCAGCAAGGCCACCGCGCCCCCGGCCGTGGCCGCGAAAGCCAAGAAAGGGAAATAGCAAGCGAGTGCGCTCAAAACAGAAGGCTGGGCCTGCCCAGGTCTCGCCACGAGAACGCGAGCGAGAGCTGCCGGAGGGTCACGGCCGCGCCGATCGGTGTCCGGTAGAGGAGCCGTCAGGCCGACAAGCAAGATCACGCGCCACATCGAGCCGAGTCCAACGCCGATCCGCCCGGATGACACGGCGCGTGTATGGTCGAAACGAAGGGGCCGCTCGCGACGAATACGCGACAGGTCTGTCGGCTTTCTGACAACAAGATTGGCGCCCGGCCGAGGAACATGGCGAACTCGTTGGGCTTCGCTGAGCATGGCTTTCGGCACGTGGATTGCTTCGGGAATCCGTACCGAGGGTACTTGCATGAGCCACTTGCCTGAGCGTTGCCTCTCCTCCCAGATTCCCGATTCGCTCGTCACGCCAGCGACCGGAGCGGAGGGCCGCCCACACCTGGCCTTGTGCCGTGAACCAGCGGCCGTGTTCGACACCATGGAGACCAGGTTCTTCAGTGAAGGCGACGAGCTGTCGGCCGCGCCGCCCACCGGGGATGGTTGGGACGAGGTGACAGCCAGCATCCCGCGCCGCCGCCGCAAGGGCACGTTCGCCGCCTGGGCCGCCGTGGCCGCCGCCGCCTGCGCGATATGTGGGGTCCTCGCCTTCCGGCATGCGCGCCGCAATGCCGAGCCGGCCACCGCCGCGAACCAGGTCCCCACAGCCGTGCCAGCCTACGTCGCCCCTACCCCACCCGTCGCCGCCGCCCCTCAACCAGAAGCTGCCGAACCTGCCGAGCCTTCTCCTCCGCAAGCAGCGGCCGGGACTCTTGCCGCCCAACCGGAAAGCAGCACATTCGAATCCTGCAAGAAGGCCTACAACCGACACCGTGGCAAGGACGTGCTGGCGAAGTGCGGGCGCGCGTTCGCGGACGATCCCCGTTCGGCCGAGATCGCGGTCATGCTGGCCAAGACCGAATTCGACCGCGGCCATTTCCGGCAGGCGCTCGATTGGGCCAAGCAGACCCTTGCCCTCGACGAGAATCAGGCCGATGCCTACGTCTTTCTCGGCGGCGCCGAGCAGGCCTCCGGCCACGCGGCGGCGGCCAGGACCGCCTACCAGCGCTACCTGCAACTCTCCCCCAAGGGCCGCTACGCCGCCGACCTGCGCGCGGTCCTGGGTTCGCTGTAGCGTGGCTGACTACGGCAGCACCTTGCTCGTCGGCGCCGGCATCTCGACCTGCGCGCCCGTGCAGCGATAGTAGGTGGGTCCACCCCCCTCCCGATTGACGCCACGCGCCTGTGACCGTGAGCCAGGCCACGCCGCCTTCGGGATGGCCTTCAGAACCCTGTTCGACTTGCCGATAGAAGTCGCCGGATGACGAGCTATCGACCGAGCCGTAGGCGGCGCAAGCGCGGCCATGGAACCGACCCCGGAGACAGGCATGAAACTGGGTGAAATCCTCGTCAAGCAAGGGCTGCTCGACCAAGCCCAACTTGCCTCGGCGTTGACCCAGCAGCCCGCGCAAGGCACGCGGCTGGGAACCTATCTTGTCGAACAGAACATCCTGACCTGTGACCAGGTCGCGCTGGCCCTGGCCGAGCAATTCGGGGTCCCGCCCGCCCTGGAGGCCGACTTCCTGCGCGCCGAAGCAACTCTGCGAAAGCGGATGGTGGTCCACCAGGCCATCGAGCTGCAAGCCATTCCCCTCTTCTTCATCAACCCGCGCCGCGTGGCCGTGGCCATGGCGAATCCGGCGAACCAGCGAGCGCTCGACCGGCTGGCGTTCATTCTCGGCGCCACGGTCGAGCCGCTGGTGGCGCCCGAGGTGGCGCTCACCCGGCAGTTCGAGTTCCTCTACAAAGTGCGACGCAAGGGCACCGCGCATGCCACGCGGTTGGCACCCGAGGAGCCACCGGCCTGCCAGCCGATCCCGGCCAAAACCTCGGACGCCGAGAGCTCCGAGATCCGCCCCGCCTTGCGCTCGCACCGACGACGGCCGCCAGCCCCACGACTCGCGCCGCTCGAACCAGGCAAAGGTAGGCCCGAGCCATCTGCTCCGGTCACGCCGATGGAAGACGCCCTCTGTTTCACGCCGACGCCGCTCTCGTCGCTACCCCGGACCCACGTCCGCACGCCGCCCACGCCGACCCGGGTGGTTTCACGGCATCCGTTGACACCGATCGTGGCGCCCATCACCAGCACGGGCGCCCAGCTCGCGGTCGAACAGATCCGTTTCGCAGCCGACCAGCAGGATCTCTCCGACAACCTCTTCACCTTCCTGCGCGCCGGTTTCGGCGTGGGCGCGCTGTTCGCCGTGGCGGGCGCCATGGCCCAGGGCCTCTTCGGCTTCTCCGATGGGCGCGTGCGTCCCGAGGTCGAGAACCTACGCTTCTCGCTTTCGTTGCCGTCGTGCTTTCGCATCGCGCGTAGCCGGCGAGCGACCTTCCGTGGCTTGCCGCCGCCCGACGGCCGGGTCGTGCACGGGCCGTTGTGGAGCGCCCTGCACAACCAGCCGCCGACCGATGTGCTGGTCTCGCCGGTCATCGTGGGCGGCCTGGTGACGCTGCTCCTCTACGCGCAAGGCGAATGCGGTGGCCGCATCAACGACCTCGCGGCCAGCAAGATGAAGCAGGTGTGCGAGGCACTCAGCAGCTCCCTCTTGCGCTTGGCCGTGTAGCTGGATCCTACACCCGCACCCGTCCCAACCCCTGCATCAGCTCGCCGAACTCGCCGCCGACAAGGCTCTGGTCGCCGTCGGAGAGCGCCTTGTCGAGATCGGGGTGCGCCACCACGGCCGAAGGCTCCAGCGTGTCGCGGATGGCGCTCTCATACGTGACACTCCGCCGGATGCGCGGAGGACCCGATGCGCGGATGCAATCTCACCGTCCGGCTACGCGAATTCCGCAGCTCAGGCGGGGAACACCTCGAACGATCCCATTGCCAATGCGGCGTCGCGCATCTGGCGATCGAAGGTGACGAGGCCGCGCGCGTCGGCGAGGGCGGCCACGGCCAAGTGCAGGCTGTCGGCTGCCCGTAAGGCAATCTGGCGTCCGACCGTCAGGAGGATTCGCTCGGCTTCCCGGTGCGTGGCGTCCGTGAGATCGAGCAGCCGGAATTCTCCGGCTCGCAGGTCGCGAAGGAGCTGGCTGTAGATTCGCCGTCCTGCCAAAGCGCCGAGGCTGCCCTCGCGCGCGCGGCGAGCGACCGCGGAGGTCAGCTCGGTCACGGCCAACTCGGAAAGCAAGATGTCGCGCCGACCGATCAGGGCAGCATCGAGGACATCGCTATCCGACTCCTGAATGTAGAGCTTGGCGAGCGCGCTCGCGTCCAGGTACAGAGGACTAAATTCGATCCGCACGATCCTCCACGACGGCGCTGGAGAGAGCGGGAACGCAGCGGCCGATGGTAGCCCGGAAGCGCCTATGGCTCCGGAAGGCGCGGGGGGATTCGTCGCGCAAGGGGACCAGGCGCGCCACTGGCCTGCCGTGTTCGGTTAACACGATTTCCCGGCCCCTCCGCACCTCAGCCACCAATGCGGACAGCTCCTGACGCGCCTCGCGAATCCCCGCTTGCTTCATGATTCCATGATTGTGCTACAAGTAGCACATGCAGGCAAGGCCTGCCTGGCAGAAGACGCGGCGCTACAGCGCGTGTCGTTCCCTTACACCCGCACCCTTCCCAACCCCTGCATCAGCTTGCCGAACTCGCCGTAGGTCAGGCTCTGATCGCCATCGGAGAGGGCCTTGTCGGGATCGGGATGAACCTCGATGCTCACGCCGTGTGCACCGCAGGCGCGGGCGGCCCATGCCATGGGGGCAACGTAGGCGCGGCGGCCGGTGCCGTGGCTGGGATCGACGATGACGGGCAGGTGCGTACGCTCACGCAGCACCACCACGGCGGACAGATCCAGGGTGTTGCGGGTGGCGCTCTCGAAAGTGCGGATGCCGCGCTCGCAGAGCACGACCTGACCGTTGCCCTGGGCCAGGATGTACTCGGCGGCGGCCAGCCATTCCTCGATGGTGCTCGACATGCCTCGCTTGAGCAGCACCGGCCGGTCGACCTTGCCGACGGCGTTGAGCAGCGCGAAGTTCTGCATGTTGCGCGCGCCGATTTGCAGCATGTCGGCCTTCTCGGCGACCGGGCGCACCTGCTCGGGCGACATGACCTCGGTCACGATGGGCATGCCCGCCGCCTTGCCGGCCGCGGCTAGCATGTCGAGCCCCGCGAGACCCAAGCCCTGGAAGGCGTACGGCCCCGTGCGCGGCTTGAAGACCCCGCCGCGCAGGATGTGCGCGCCGGACTCGCGGACTTGCCGGGCGGTCTTTTCGATCATCTCGGCCGACTCGACCGAGCACGGGCCGGCGATGACCACGAAGCCGTCGCCGCCGATGAGCAGGTCACCGACGCGCACCAGGGTGTCCGCCGGGCGCGTGGCCCGGTCGGCGAGCTTGTAGTGCTTCGAGGCGCGCGCCGCGGGCTTGAGGGGCACGACCGCCGCAGGCGCTTCACCGGCGGCCGACTCCGCGGCGGGGCGAAGCTCGCTCGACTGCGCGGCCTGCGGCGTGGCCTTGGCCGGGTAGCAGCCGAGCACCTTGAGGAAGAGCGCCTCGGTGCGCAGGGTCTCAAGCGCGGTGGCCACGCGCGGCTCGGCCACGTTGCCCTCGAAGTCGATGAAGAACATGTACTCCCACGGCCGGTTGGGACGCGGTCGCGATTCCAGCTTGGTCATGGACAGGCCGTACTCGGCCAGCACCTGCAAGCAACGCAGCAGCGCGCCCTTCTCGTGCCGGGTCGAGAGGATGAGGCTGGTCTTGCACGCGACGCGCTCGTCGACCGGCACCGGCGCCCGCGCCAGCGCGACGTAACGCATGAGGATCTCGTCCTGGTTGCCGATGTCGCTGCGCAGGATGACCAGGCCGTGGGCGCGCGCCGCCTCGGGCGAGCCGATGGCGGCGAGGGTGGGATCCTTGGCCTCGGCCACCGCGCGCATGGCATCGCGCGAATCCGCGAAGGGGGTGGTCTGGGCCTGCGCCAGGCCGTCGATGAAGGCCGAGCACTGCTCCAGGGCCAGGGGGTGCGAGAAGATGCGGCGCAGGGCCGGCAACGGCGCGTCCGCGACGGCGGCCAGGCACAGCTCGATCCTGAAGGAATCCTCGCCCACGATGTGCAGGTCGCGCTCGCGAAGCACGTCGTAGATCTGGTTCATGCTGCCCGCCACGGTGTTCTCGATGGGCAGGAAGGCCAGGTCGACCTGGCTACTCGCCAGTTGCTCGATGACCTGGGTCAGCGAGGCGAGCCCGACGAACCGACCGCTCAACCCCCGGCCGGCCACGTACTGCTCGGCGGCGAGCTGGTTGTAGGTCAGCGGCTGCCCCTGGTAGGCCACCGTGATGTGGCTACGCTCGCTGTCGACCAGCGTGGCGACCTGCCGGCTGACCGAGTAATCGATGAGGTCGGAGAAGATCTTGCGCGCCAGCGGCCCCGAGACGCCGAGGGAGCTGGCCAGCGTCTCGACCCGCGCCAGCACCGCGCGCTCGCGCTCGGGATCGCGAATCGCCGTGGCATGCTCGGCCTTGGCCTTGGCGATGAGGCCAACGGTCTGCAACCTGCGGGCGAGCAGCCGCACAATGTCGTCGTCGGTCTGGTCGAGTTGCTGGCGTAGCTCGGTGAGGGAGGGCGCAGAGGGATCCGGACTCATGGGAACTGGTGAGTCTAGCACCACTACTCTAGGCAACGCTCGCGCCACCAAACATCATGGCGGAGAGGGCGCAGGGGAATGCCGCCACTTTCAACCTCCGTGCCCTCCCCTTCCTCTGTGTTCTCCTCGGTCGCAGGAGTATGCTTCGCGCCGAGAAACCGCCATGCAAAACCACGTCTTGATTTTCGATACGACCTTGCGCGACGGCGAACAGGCCTTGCCGGCCAGCTTGTCGGTGGGACAGAAGATCCGCATCGCGCGGCAACTCGCGCAGCTCAAGGTCGACATCATCGAAGCGGGCTTCCCCATCTCCTCTCCCGGCGACTTCGTGTCCGTCGAGACCATCGCCAAGGAAATCCAGGGGCCGATCATCTGCGGCCTGGCCCGCGCCGTCGAGAAGGACATCCTCGCGTGCGCGGCGGCCGTGCGTCCGGCCAAGCGCCCGCGCATCCACACCTTCCTGGGTACCTCGACCATCCACCGCGAAAAGAAACTTCGCCGCACCCAGGACGAGATCCTGGCCATGGTCGCCCAGAGCGTGAAGCTGGCGCGCGGCAAGTGCGGCGACGTGCAATTCTCCGCCGAGGACGCCGGCCGCACCGAGCGCGACTTCCTGTGCAAAGTCGTCGAGACCGCCATCAAGAACGGGGCGGCTACGGTCAACATCCCCGACACCGTCGGCTACACCACACCGGAGATCTTCGCGTCGATCATCGACGACATCATGAATCGCGTGCCCAACGTGGACAAAGCGGTCATCGCGGTCCACTGCCACAACGACCTTGGGCTCGCCACTTCGAACTCGATCACCGCAGTCAAGCACGGCGCACGCCAGGTCGAGTGCACCATCAACGGCATCGGCGAGCGCGCGGGCAATGCGGCTCTCGAAGAGGTCGTGATGATCATGAAGGTTCGGCGCGACTACCTCGACGTCACCTGCGGCGTGGACACCACCGAGATCATGCGCACGAGCAAGTTGGTGCGCGACGTGTGCGCTATGCCCGTGCAGGCCAACAAAGCCGTGGTCGGTAGCAACGCCTTCGCGCATTCGTCAGGCATCCATCAGGACGGCGTGCTCAAGTTCAAGTCGACCTACGAGATCATGACCCCGCAGTCCATTGGCCTTAAAGACAACAAGATGAACCTGACCAGCCGATCGGGTAGCCACATGGTGCGCAACCGCCTGGAGAGCCTTGGCTACCGCGAGAAGGACATCGACATCGAGACCTTCCATCCCAAGTTCAAAGCCCTGGCCGACAAGAAGGGCACGGTCTACGACGACGATCTGGTGGCCCTGATGGAGGCCGATACCATCGAGGAAATGGCCGACGCCTACAAACTCGAATACCTCAACGTGACCGGCGGCATGGGCGTGATCCCAACCGCCACCGTGCGCATCGTCTGCGACGGCAAGGCCCACGAGGAAGCAGCCAGCGGCGACGGCGTAGTGGACGCCACGACCAAGGCCATCGACCGCGTGGTGGGCTTCAAGATCGAGGTCAAGGACTACCACCTCGACGCCATCAGCGAAGGCCGCGAGGCTCTCGGCCGAGTCAAGATCGTCGCGGTCTCGCCCGAGGGAACCTTCACGGGCATCGGGACCAGC